>CANRAN010000078.1 GCA_947628595.1 uncultured Clostridia bacterium
TTGAACCAACGACCTTCGGGTTATGAGCCCGACGAGCTACCACCTGCTCCACTCCGCGATATTTCCTTGAAGTTACTTTATTATTATACCAACAACACGTCATTTTGTCAATACCTAAAATTAATTTTTTCAAAAAATCAGCTATCAACATTTGCTGCATATGTTGACACTATTTGTATAATATGTTATAATTAACAAAAATATACATAAAGGCGTGATATTGTGGATGAATATGTATTGAGAACACACAATCTATCCAAAAAATTCGGCTCGAGGCTTGCGGTTTCAAACCTAAGCATAAATATTAAGAAGGGTGATATTTACGGATTTATAGGTCCCAACGGTTCAGGAAAAACAACCGTCATGAAAACAATACTCGGATTGCTTATACCTAACAGCGGTACAGTTGAGCTTTTCGGTAAAAAAAATAACAATGAGGCACTTAGGAGGGTTGGCTCGCTGATAGAATCCCCCGGTATATACGGAAACTGTACTGCATACGAAAATATGAAAAGATTTTCAATACTGAGTGGCGGAGATGATCAGCAAATCAACAGTATTCTTAATTTTGTCGGGCTTGGCGATACCGGGAATAAGAGAACTAAGGCTTTTTCGCTCGGAATGAAGCAGAGGCTTGGCATAGCCATAGCACTTCTCGGCAAACCGGATCTGCTTATACTTGACGAGCCTGTAAATGCACTCGATCCTATGGGCATTAAAGTAATAAGAGATATGATTCTCCAGCTCAACAAAGAAATGGGGGTTACATTCTTTATTTCGAGTCATATACTTGGGGAGCTGGAAAAAATCTGTACAGTGTACGGGATAATAAACAAAGGAAGTCTTACCGAAGAAATTACAGTTGAGGATCTGAAAACAAAATGCTCAAGTCGCATACACATTGGCTGTGATAGACCGGAACAGGCTGAAAAGCTCATCAGGGAAAATTTTAGTATATCAGGCAAAATAACAGTAGGTATAGATTATATTGAAATCGACATTGACCCGTCCTTTACCTCGGAGATAAATCAAACACTGACACTATCAGGTGTGAATATAACAGAGATAAGAAATGTCGGCATAAGCTATGAGGACTATTTTCTCAAGGAAATGGAAACATTCGATGTTGGGAAAGGAGTTGGTAAATATGTATAATCTGTTACACTTTCAATTCCGAAGACTCTATAAGAGAGCCCTTCCATACGTTCTTGTTGTCTTTATTCTGTTTATGACCTTCTCAACACTTGGACATATGTATGAGGACAAAACGACTATGTATTTGCCTTTTGACTCATCTATCGGACTAGGATATCCTTATAAGTCTGGTAATGTACTGACAGTAGGAAGTTCAATAATAATGTGCTTTTCCTCCGAGGATTCTTTACTGCTCCTTGTGATAGGCATATTTATTGCAATCTTTGTATCTGAGGACAGAACGAAAGGAACGATAAAAAATATCTATTCCAAGGGTTATTCAAGGATTAAGATTTTTTTCTCAAAATATCTGACAGCAATTTCCCTGCCGGCTGCATTCTATTTCTTGATCCTGCTCGTAAGTTACATATACTTACTAATAAGAGGCACAGGAACATATGATTATTCCAATTCGGGTAATCCATTTTCAATTTTACTATTTATTTTTTTAAGATTCCTCGCAATTTCAACATTTTATTATATGCTCAGTGAGCTTTCATCCTCCACAGGTGGTGCAATAGCTCTTAATATTTTCATTCCATATCTTATACTCATTATAGTAACAGTCTTTACAGCAACACTCTTTTCATCGGAAATTCCTAATAATGCTTTCCAACATATAATAATCGATTTTACGATCATTTCAACAAGCCTTTTCTCAGAATTTATGATAGGTACTGGTTATAATATCACCGAATTGATACTAACCTGTTTAATATTTATTCTGTTATTTGGTGGGCTGTCACTCCTTATTACTGTTAAAAAGCAGGTCAAAAACTGAAGTGATATAAACATGGGAGGTTAGTGTCATAGATGAGCTTTTACGTTTCCAGTTTCGCAAACTTTATGTCAGAAAAATGCCGTATATCCTTTTTGCCTTAGTTATTCTTACAATAACATTTATCCTAGGCCTGATATGTGTCTTAATAAAAAGCTGCGGCACATTAACAATGTATGAGAAAAGCCCCGACTTTTTTCTGATGTATCTGTTTATATTTATAAGATCCTTAGTCCTTCCGACAATATGCTATATATTCGGTGAGCTTGCACATTCAACCGGAGGTGCAACCGCACCCGTTGTATTTCTCTCGATTATACTGCTTATTATATTATGTTTGTTGGTTTTTCCTGCGGATGATATTCATTCCTATAATATTACAGAATTAACAATCACAACTATAGCTTGTATTCTGCTGTTTGGCGGACTTTCTCTGTTAATCACCGTTAAAAGGCAAATCAAGAATTGAAAAAGTCAATAGCATACAATAAAACCCGTGCAAATTCAACTGTACGGGTTTATTTTTTGTATTGAATTACGGTACGGCATATACATTCAGATCCCACGCCGGAATATACGGGTGCTGACGCATATACAGCTTATAGCATGGCTCTATTGAATTTATCAATAGGGGAATAGAAAAAATATCCTCACTCCTGTGATAAGCAGCAATATTAAGCTTAGGTTTATCCCTTTTTATTGTATTTATTCCTCCGATAATTGCCTGCCGCTCGCTGCCCTCTACGTCCATTTTAATGTAACTCACCCTACGCACAGCATAAAGTGTATCTATACTAGTCACAGCAAGGTCATTTCCCCTGCCCTGCCCTACATTCGAACCGCGTCCGAGTGATTCCTCAAAGCTCATATCTCTATCTTCGCTCCATATTCCCATACGGAAAATACGTATATTCTTCATATCTGATATATGTGCTTTAAGCTTAGCAAAGTTTTTTCTATCCGGTTCAAGTGCTGTAATATAGGAATATTTTCCTTTAGTATAGCTAAGAAATTCATCTATTGTATCACCGCGATATGCTCCGAGATCAAGATAGCTTTCATTTTGTCCGAGTCTTAGTATATCGGAAAAAACTTCATCTTTGCTGCTGTAAGATTTTTTCAGATAATCAAGCCTGCCGCTAAGCTTATATTTTATAATATTTTCATATATACACCGTGATTTTTCATCAGCCAAAAGACCATATGCTTTTTCTATATCATCAATATTTTCGCTGCAAAATTCCTCAGTCCATATATTGTCCCCATAAACGGGAACATCTGCTGCAAGTACAGTATGGCGTTCTGCCAAAGAAAAGATATTATCCATAACTTCAGGCAAAGCGGTTCCGAAAGCTGTTATGATTATAAAATCCTCATATTCCCTTTCAAAATCCGATATCTTTTTTACTATGAAATCATGAAAGCTCTGACCCCTTACAAAATCATCGCTTGCCGCTATTCCGCTTACATCTACTCCGCAATGTTCAAGCTGTGCTATGATTTTATCCGCACCATTGCCCATTCCGTAAATTATAATCGGTTTATCTGTCTCTTTCAGATAAGTATAGATATCACTATTGGGTATATTCAAATTCTCACCATGCCTTTTTAGTCATTTTATGTACATGGAAATATCAAATGCCTTGACAGAATGTGTAAGTGCACCGATAGATATAATATCAACTCCACTTTCTGCAACCGCTCTGAGTGTTTCATCCGTTATACCCCCCGATGCCTCAAGGAGTGCCCTCCCGTTTGTTATTTCAACTGCCTGCTCCATTAATTCGGGACTCATATTATCAAGCATGATAATATCGACCCCGACCTCAAGAGCCTCCTTAAGCTCATCAAGGGTTCTCGTTTCTACCTCAATTTTTGTCATATGCCCTATTTTGCTTCTCAGCCTTGTAACTGCCGCTGTGATGCCGCCTGCTGCATCAATATGATTATCTTTGAGCATGGCTGCATCTGAAAGGTTATAGCGATGATTTTTTGCCCCTCCGCAAATAACGGCATATTTTTGAAGCGGACGAAGCCCCGGAAGTGTTTTTCTCGTATCTGCAATAGATGCCTTAGTCCCCTCAATTATTCTAACATATTTATTTGCCGCTGTTGCAATTCCGCTCATATGCTGTATAAGGTTAAGGGCAGTCCTTTCACCCTTAAGCAAAACTGTCGTTTTGCCTTTGAGTTTCATTATATCATCGCCGGATTTTACACATTCTCCATCATGCATAAGTATCTCAATTTTCATATTTTCGTCAAGCATTGTAAATACTCTTGCGGCAACCTCAACTCCGCATACGATACCGTCAGCCTTTGCCATAAGTCTGCCCTCACCAATCTGATTTTCGGGGATGAGATAATCCGTTGTGACATCACAATAATTAATATCCTCCATAAGAGCAGTCTTTATTATATTTTCAACATAAAACTTATTCAGATTCATCCTTATTCAAAACCTCCTCAAGAATTATAACCGCAACGGTTGCAAGACTCCTTGCCTCAACAAAATCCCTGTCTATTTCATATCCCCCATTGTTAAGGTCGTTAAGTATTTCCCTTGCTCTCTTAAGTCCATCGGGAACAAGATCCGGTCGAGGAATAACAAAGTGACATTTCTGCATAATTTCTCTAATTTCTGTTCTGTATCCATGCGGGAGCTTTTTTCCACTGAGATCGTCATTATTTTCAAATTCCCCAAGGAGTTCATTGCTCTCCGTTTTCATTCTTTTAAGAATATCATTTGCTGCTCTCCTTGAGAAAACGAGTGCTTCAAGCAAGGAATTACTTGCAAGTCTGTTTGCTCCGTGAACTCCGGTATGTGAACATTCGCCGGCAGCATAAAGTCTGTCTACCGTTGTTCTTGCGTTGAGATCAACATCAATTCCGCCCATAAGATAATGCTGACACGGAAATACAGGTATCCAATCTTTTGTTATATCTATATTTTCTTTTAGACAATTTTCATATATCATTGGAAAACGGTTCTTTAGAAAATCCGCATCCTTATGTGTTATATCAAGATAGAATTTTTCGCTGTGTGTCGCCTTAGATTCAAGCATTATGGCATTCGACACAACGTCCCTCGGTGCAAGATGACCTCTCGGGTCATATTTTTCGGCAAAACGCTTTCCATCACAATTAAGAAGTACAGCTCCCTCTCCCCTGACTGCTTCGCTGATAAGAAACCTTTCCCTGTCGTTTTCCGCAGCAAATGCGGTCGGGTGGAATTGTATCCAACTAAGGTGCTTTATGTCAGCACCGAGCATATGTGCAAGGGTTATCCCGTCACCGGTTGCTATTGCGGAATTTGTGGTGTATTGATATACCCTACCTATACCGCCCGAGGCCAATATGCAATAGTGGGCTGCCACAATATCGGAGCTTCCATCGGAAAAAATAACACCTGCAAAAAAACCTTTATCCGTTTTTTCAAGCTTATACAGTAATGTATTTTCGCATAACTCCACATTACTCCGTTTTTTTATCTGCCGTATAAGAGCATCAACAATCGCTTTACCTGTCGAATCCTTATGGTGGACAATCCTGTGCCTTGAGTGTCCCGCCTCGAGTGTCTTCTGCATAACTCCGTTTTCATCAAGATCGAAATCCACACCCATTTCCTTTATTCTGAGAACATCTTCGGGACCCTCGGTAACAAGTACCTCAACTGCCTTGAGATTATTTTTATTTTTACCTGCTGTAAGCGTATCGGCAATATGCAGATCATATGAATCATTAGTTTTATCAAGCACTGCAGCAACACCGCCTTGGGCAAGTGAGCTGTTAGAAAGAGTCAGCTCTCTTTTTGAAATAAGCAGTATCCGTATATTCTCAGGGAATTGCAAAGCGGCATAAAGTCCTGCAGCTCCTGCACCAACAATAAGAACATCATATTCCTTGCTCATAATAAGACCTCTTTTTTCATCCTATATTACATATCCTCTATTTTAATTTTAAAATCCCTATGCAATATAGGCTTTGGTAAATCTGTACGAAAAATCCCATACTTATTTTATTGTAACATATTTTACTCTGTTTTTAAATAGCTAATACATATTTTTTAACATTCATTATAACAGTATAAAACAAAATCTTGATTTTATCGACAAAAAGGGATATAATTCTTTTTATACATTCAAATTCTGCAATTAATCTATAAATAGTATCCCTCAAATTAACTTTTATGCATAATATCACAAAATTATATTTTACGAATATTTTATATATATAGCGGAAAAATAAAAACTACATATCCTACCGTACTAAATATAAAATAAACTGACAATAGCAGATATACTGAAAAAACAAAAACGGAGGTTTGGAAATGGATTATATTAACAACACGATTGAACAGAAATATTCTGTTCAATTATTAAAAGAAATTTACAACAAAAATAATGAAATTGGGTTTGTG
>CANRAN010000079.1 GCA_947628595.1 uncultured Clostridia bacterium
ATGAAAATAGCGTTAGCATAAAGTCAAAACAAGAACCGTGGGACACACGGGGTTAGCTCGTTGATACTGTATGGGTTGCCATACTTGAGCGAGAAGCCCCCACCTCTACGGATGGGGGAGTATGCCATGTACAATCTGAGTTTGCTATAATACCATGAAACGTTCTACTCAAGAGCGTTAATCATTTCAATTATATTTTGATTTATCATAGTTTTTGATGCATACTTCACTGCTATTTTACAACCAAAATACAAAACAGTTATTGTTGTGAGGTAAACCGGAAAAACATAGAAGAGATAGATATCCCATAATTTGAGGTTACTTGTAATCACGGAGAATAAGACAACAATCGCCCCTCCGCATATGCTCCCAAAGATAATTCCGGATGTAATGGTGTGTTTTATTTCTCTTATAATAAGTTGTTGAATGGTTCCAAGCCTTGCTCCTATTGATTGCATGAGAATATAACTTTTCATATTTGATTTAACTTGAATATAATTAAGAAATATTATGGCGATAATAATTATTATTATAAAAATAATAACGCTGGCTACTGTCTGGACTGTTTCCAAATTGACCCGATCGTAGAATCCTTTTTTCATTCCCTCAAAATTATAATATTTTACTCCGGTGGAGGCAGCTTCAATAGTTTCCAGCTTTTGTTCCAAAGTATCCGTCCATGCCTTGTCATCATGATTCAGATTTTGGATAGTAAATAAAGCGTAATTGGCATCGGGATAAAAAGAAAATAGAAATTCTGATGAAATTAACAGGTTACTTCCGGGATATGTTGCACCGACCTTAATTTTAATTATTTTAAATTGTACGTGATCTTCTATATTTTCCTGAGTTGCTGATTTATCCGGAACCGGTACAACCAAGGTGAATTCATCACCAACCGAACATAGTCCCTCCGGACCGATTGCGACAGTTCCGTTTTTGAAATCATTTTCATTAATATTTTCTATGCCGTCATAAACCAAAGTCTCATATGACTCCCATGTAACAGGTGCCTGCACCAAAACATCATTATCTGTACTTCCGCCTGCCAGATTTATTATTTCGTCCGTTCTGCTGTGTTTAAATAAATAATTCAGCCTTTCTTCTTCGCGGACCTCGACCACATACTTGTATAAGAATTTATTTTTAGGTGTTTTGGACGACAGAAAGAACGGAATACAAAGGTGTGAAGAAGCTTCTATAACCCTAACTCTTTTGTCAGAAGAAATCTGATCGGCAAGTTCATGGTCAACACCGCAGCCGACAGGAAAATTAATATAATAAGAATCTCCACTCCCGCCGCCTCCCGGAACACTCAGAGAATAGCCTGAATCAACCGGAAAACCGTCCGGATCATTGAAAGTGGTTCCTCTGGCATTCCACAATGGCAAAAACGACCCGAATATTGACATTCCTACACAGAACATTATGAGCATAATGCATGACATATTCTGAATCCGGAATTTCCTGCTTTGTGCCGTATGCCAGCATTTTTTTAAATCAGTTTGAGATTTTCGTTTTTTCAGATCGGAAGCCCATGTTTGACGGAATGGAACGGTACGGTACATTTTCTTCAAATGTACAAAAAAAGCTATCATTATAACTAATAGGGTAAGAGTGGAAACTATAAGTAAACTTCTTAAATTAAAATCCAATAACAGGGGGGAATTTGTAAATGAGGATATACACTTCAACAAAAACAAAATCGGCAAGGTGCATATAACAGAAAGGATAATTGAGGCAAACCACAATATGATCCCCTGTATGAGCAACATCTTTTTTGTCTTTTTTATTGAAAAACCTATACATCGCAGTAAATTCAGGTTCTTTTCCTGTTTTTCGATGAAGAATATGGACACAGCACTAACACCGATAATTGTTGTAAATATAAAAAATATTTGTATAGGGAGTATTATAAATTGATTTGAAACCGATTTTGATGCAATTTCTTCCTTTGAAGCGTTGACATATTTATATTCTGACGTGATGTTTCTAATTAAGAATGAGTCATTTTCCGAAAATATGTGAATATACTGCGGAGCTGTATTATTATTAGTTGTAAGAATGGACGGAAAAGACAAATCACCAAACTGATAATCATAGACCGATTTCATTTTGCCCGAATAATTTTTTAATATGCCTGCAAGCGTAAATGCTTGTTTTTTTACGGTACCGTCCGCCTGTTTTATGTTGAGTGTAACTGTATCACCTATGCCTGCATCGGGAATTAAAAGGTCATAGCAGCTTTTTTCAACAGCTATTTCATTTTTTGATTCGGGCATATTTCCGGAAATGAATTGAAGAGATAGGAGTCTGCTGATATATTCGTTTACGTTTCCAATCCAGACATCATTTATTTTAGAATTATCTACTTCCATAATTCCGCCTACTATTCCGGCCTTTTCTTTTTTTAATTCACTGTTTTTTAGCTCTACCTCGTCTTTATCTGCATAGAAAACAGCACTTTTATATAAACCGTTTTGAATCCTATCATTTTCTATCAGTGAATACTTATAGCTGTCGCTGTACCATGCAATAGAAAGAAATGCCGTTACGAATAATGATATACAAATAACAACACCTATACAGTGTTTCGGATATGATTTTATGTATTTTTTTGTCAGATATAAACACCATTTCATTGTATGTCACCACCTAAAATTCCATCGCTCATATGCAGTACCCTTTTAAACAGGTCAGCTATATTTTTATCATGGGTAACAACGATCAGTGTAATGGAATACTCTTTTGAAATTTCAAATAACAAATCAACTGCCGATTGGGCATTTTTTTTATCAAGATTTCCCGTAGGTTCATCACACAGCAAAACGGACGGATGATTTATTATTGCTCTGGCAATAGCCACCCGTTGCTGTTGACCGCCGGACAGCTGTCCCGGAAGATGATCTCTCCTGTCCGTAAGTTCTAATTTATCCATAACTTTTTCTGTATATTCACGGTCGATCTTATCATTTTTGAGCATAACGGGCAAAACTATATTTTCATATGCCGTTAATTCCGGTATGAGATTAAATGATTGGAATACCACACCTATATTATTGAGCCTAAAATCATCGCGTTGCTCTTGTGATAAATCAGTAAGATTTATATTATCATAACTGACACTGCCTGATGTAGGTTTCTCTAAACCCCCGATAAGATGTAAAAGGGTAGATTTCCCGGAACCGCTTTCACCGGTTACAGCTATTTGTTCACCCTGTTTAATTTCAAATGTACATGACCTTAATGCATGGACCTTAATATCATCCTGTCCATATGTTTTTGTAAGATTTTTTATGTCGATTTTCATATAGCACCTCTCTGTATGTCATACATAAATTTGTTAATATTTTATGTTTATGCCGCTTTACCTTTATCTTAAGTTCATATGTACCGGCGTTTAATAATTGCAAACAATCAAATCACATCACCTCCCGCATGGCGATATAAATATAAAAAACTGTCATAATATGAAATAGCATACAATTAGAATTCTCTTGTATGTTATTTACATTATAACAGTTTAGATCGCGGGTATTCGATATTTGTGCTTGTTGGTTATTATATCGTGATACTTGGTATCTTAAGCATAATATTAATGATAAACATATCATTTTCTTCTGTTATGTCTAAAAAACCGTTGTAACGCTTAACGATACTGTTAATCATCCTTAACCCGATTCCGTGATAAATCGAATCGGGTTTCGATGTCCTCAGGCTATTGTTATATTCCAATACGGATTGAGGTATATCATTTTTTACGGAAATAATATAAGAGTCGCCCTTTTCGAATATAGATATTATAATATTTCGTCTATCCATATCTTCATCAATAGCTTCAATCGCATTATCGCTAAGATTGCCTAAAAGGGATATCAGATCGGTTCCGTCAATATTTTTAAGATCTGTTTTGAGACTTATCTTTATATCTATATTTTTTTCCTTGGCCTTTTTGCAGATAACATTAAGTATTGAATCTAAATAGATATTTCCTGAATGAAATACGTGTGGGATATTGTTCAATTCATTATTAATTTTTTCGCATATCTGTATGGCAGCTTCGGTATTTGAGTCGGAAATCAGTTCTGATATACAAAAAATATTATTCTTCATATCATGTTTAATTTTTGCAATTTCCTCAATATATCTGTTTGCCTCTTTTATTTGGTTCATATACATAAGCTGTTCCTGTTTAATAAGTTTATTTTGAATTTTAAGTGAATGGTTTTTCTGTATTCTTCTTAATAAAAATGGTATGCCGGAGGCAATGATGATAATTGATACAATGATTATCAAAAGATAATTCATATTCCAATTCTGGATGTGTTCGTTTGATGATAATCCGAGTGGAACAAAAAGTATGCAGCATATGCTTATGGGGTAGAATATCAAATAAAATCTTTTTTGAATTATTATTTCATTAACAGTATATATAGTAAGTAAACTTATAAAATTTGTTATCAGTAGAAAAATAATTCTGTATTCCGTATTAGCTGCATAAATTCCCCCTATATTTGTGTGAGCAATTAATAATAAAGCACAAAAGTAGATTAATTTAAAAAGTATTTGAGTTAATATAACATTTAACAGAACAAAAAATTTATAAAACTGTTTATTGGCATCACAACTGCAAATACCTATACAAAGTATGGCTAATAAAGCTACTGCCTCTAATGCTATTTCCGCTAACAACCCATAAAAATGTAAGACAGCCGCCTCGAAAATACATATTGCTGATGAAGCGGTAGCTGACAATAGTAACTCAACTAATATAATTCTTAGTTTTTTAAAACCTAATTGTAATAAACAATGGCATAATATAAAATATACCATGCATATACTGAAATTTACAAAAAAATATAAAATATTATTCATTAACAGAACCATTCCTTCTCAAAAATTCCCTACATACATATTCGTATTTATTCCTGCTTATGGGGACTTTTTCTCCATTTGTTAAAAGGGCCTGATTCCGATTAATGGTTACTATATGGTCTATATTTACAATGAATCCTATATGAGTTCTTATAAAACCGTTCTGGGTTAAGCAAGCCTCCAATTTGGTTAATGTATTCAATTCTTTGTATATTTTATTTTCAGTGTGTATAAAAACACTGTTTCTTTGCTTCTCAATATAGAATATTTCAGAAAGTCTTATTTCTGTTATATTTTCATATGAATGCACCGTGAGATATTTTGTTCTTTGATTATTATCTCTGAATCTTTGCATAACCTTGATAAAATCATAATTGAGGTGACTTTTCCTGATAAATCCGAATGTGTTTGTGGTATTATAGGCTTCAAATACGAGTGATTCTTTATTGGTGACAAAAACGATAGGGACATGAAAGTGTGAGCAGTACTTAGCGATTTCCAAACCGGACATTTCCGGCATATCTATATCAAGAAATATCAAATCATATATATTAATTTTTTTTATCAGTTCTGACGGTTCTGTATATTTATCCAATAAGTCTATTTGGGAAAAGCAAGATCTTAGAAGTAAATCCGCCATAATATTGATAAAGAAAGCCTCATCATCACATATTGCTATTTTTAAATTCATAAAATTTCTCCACAATGGTTTATTGTTATGAGAGTATTATATCAGAGTGATTGAAATGGTGTCAACAACATATTTTAGTGCCTGTTATTTTTGTTTAGATTCCACTGTTAAAGATAATCATAGGCAGGCTATAATTTTGAAGGGTAAATAAGCTGATGAGTTAAGTCCGTGAGTTGTGGGTGTTTGGGTAGTACTTGATACTCGGGGGTTTGAATGTTTTTTGATGAATTTTACAAAAGTGTGGTCGTGGGTGGGGTGGGTGTGGTATAATAATAAAGAACAGAATTCTGTGAAAAGCAAAAAAGTTTTATTACTTCCGACTATGTGATATTATTGTCTAATAACAATCTGAAAGATCCTTATTATTAACCACACATCGTTTAACTATAAATCATTTACTTGCTGAGATCTTTGCGGCATTAAAGCTGATATAAATTATTATGATTTATCTGATTTATCGCAGAGTGCTTTTTGTGCTATGATAGTGGTGAGCGTATCTCCGAGCTGGACAAGTACGGAGGCTATGAGTGCCAGTTGGTCATCGTCTAATTTACAGGCAATTATATTTGCAAGGGCGGTTACGGAGGCGGTAAGCTCGCAGGGATTCATTTGACATCATCCTTTATTCTTTTTCATAATATAATATGAAATAAAAATAAATATGTGTCTGCTAAGAGGAAAATTTAACCTAAATGGGCAAGAAGTCCCCCGCCTCTAAGGCGGTGGGATGAATTGCCCGTCAGGCGTAAGGCTGACT
>CANRAN010000080.1 GCA_947628595.1 uncultured Clostridia bacterium
ATATCTTACAGGAGTGGCAGAAACGATATTTGAAGGAGAAATTGAGCTATGACGACAAAATACATATTCGTTACCGGTGGGGTGGTATCGGGACTCGGCAAGGGAATAACGGCGGCATCTCTCGGAAGGCTTCTTAAAGCAAGAGGTCTTAAGGTAGCCGCTCAGAAACTCGACCCCTACATAAATGTTGACCCGGGAACAATGAGTCCGTATCAGCACGGAGAAGTGTATGTAACTGAGGACGGAGCCGAAACTGATCTTGACCTCGGACATTATGAAAGATTTATTGATGAGAACCTAAACAAATTTTCAAATCTTACCACAGGTAAGGTGTATTCAAATGTTCTTGACAAGGAGAGAAGGGGGGATTACCTCGGTGAAACTGTTCAGGTTATTCCCCATATTACGAATGAAATAAAGTCCTTTATCTATGCAGTAGGCAAGGACAGCGATGCAGATGTTGTCATAACGGAAATAGGCGGTACGGTCGGAGATATTGAAAGTCAGCCGTTTCTTGAGGCGATACGTCAGGTAAGCGTTGAAGTAGGTTCCGAAAACAGCCTGTTTATTCATGTATGCCTTGTTCCTTATCTTAAAGCGAGTCAGGAGCACAAGTCAAAGCCTGCTCAGCATTCGGCAAAGGAACTTCGTTCTCTCGGAATTAACCCCGATATTATGGTGCTTCGCTGTGACGAGCCGATAGAGGACAGGAGTATATTCAAAAAAATAGCGATGTTTTGTCATGTAAAGAGCGATTGTGTAATAGAAAATGTCACGATTCCTGTTTTATATAATGCGCCGATAATGCTTGAAAAGGCCAATTTCAGTGATATAGTATGTCGTGAGCTTAAGATAGATGCACCAAAGCCGGATATGAAGGATTGGCAGGATATGCTCGACAGAATAGCCGCAAGGGATAAAACAGTAAGAATTGCACTCTGTGGTAAATATGTACAGCTTCATGATGCATATCTTTCCGTTGCGGAAGCACTTCGTCATGCCGGATATGAAAATCAGTCATTTATAGATATAAAATGGGTAGATACCGAACTTATAACAGAATACAGCGTGGATGAGTTCTTAGGAGACGTTGACGGAATACTTGTTCCGGGCGGCTTCGGAAACAGAGGCGTTGAGGGAAAGATAATTGCCGTTAAATATGCAAGAGAAAAGGATATTCCGTATCTCGGAATATGCCTTGGTATGCAGACGGCGGTTATTGAGTTTGCAAGGAACGTGCTCGGGCTTGCCGATGCGGATTCCGGAGAATTTGCTCCCGAAAGCCAACATAAGGTAATTGATCTCATGCCGGACCAGAAGGGGATTGTTGAAAAGGGCGGTACTATGCGTCTTGGTGCATATCCGTGCAGGATACGTAAGGGTACTATCATGGAACGTGCTTACGGTATGAGTGAAATTGCGGAACGTCATCGTCACCGTTATGAATTTAACAATGAGTTCCGCACACAGTTTGAAGAAAACGGCATGGTATTTACAGGTACTTCACCGAACGGACTTCTTATTGAGGCAGTGGAAATCCCTGCACATCGTTTCTTTATCGGTGTGCAGTATCACCCTGAATTCAAGAGCCGTCCTAATCATGCACACCCGCTTTTCAGAGAATTTGTTTATGCGGCACTATGTAAACAGTCAGACCGAACCGAAAAGAGCGAATAATACAGTAAAGGAGAAAGAAATATGCCAAAGCTTAATGAGAATTTTATGAAGCTTGAGAAGAATTATCTTTTCATAAACATTGCTAAGAGGATAAATGCCTTTATTGAGGCAAATCCCGATAAAAAGGATAATATTATCCGTATGGGTATAGGTGATGTAACCCTCCCGATAGCACCGTGTGTTGTAGAAGCAGTCAAAAAGGGCGCAGAGGAAATGGGCGTCAAGGAAACCTTTAAGGGTTATGAGGACAGCGGCACAGGATATGATTTTCTCAAGGAAGCTGTTGCAAAATATTACGCAAGCTTCGGGGCAGATGTAAAGCCGTCAGAAATACGCATAAGCGATGGTGCAAAGTCAGATTGCGGTAATATAGTTGATATTTTCGGGGAGGATAATGTTGTAATAATAACCGACCCTGCATATCCGGTATATGTTGATTCCAATGTTATGAGCGGAAGAAAGATTGTATATGCCGATTGTACAAAGGAAAACGGTTTTTGCCCTGTCCCCGACAAAAATGTTCATGCGGATTTGATTTATCTTTGCTCGCCAAATAATCCTACGGGTGCCGCATTTACAAAGGAGCAGCTCAAAGCATGGATAGATTACGCAATAGATAACAAGGCTATAATAATTTATGACGCCGCATATGAGGCATTTATAACCGAGCCGGATATTCCGAGAAGTATTTTTGAGGTTGAGGGTTCAAGACAGTGCACAATAGAAATTTGTTCACTTTCAAAGACGGCGGGCTTTACGGGCATGAGATGCGGATATACGGTTATTCCCGATGAACTTGAGGCAGACGCATCAGACGGAACAAAGGTAAGTATTTCCCAGATATGGGGGAGAAGACAAGGCTCAAAATTCAATGGTGTATCTTATCCTGTACAGTGCGGAGCAGCCGCAGTATTCAGTGATGAGGGCAGGGAGCAGATTAAGGTTAATCTTGAGTATTATAAGGAAAATGCAAGAATAATAGCTGAGGCACTTGACGAATTGGGTATTTATTATACAGGCGGAAAGAATTCTCCGTATATATGGCTTGAGTGTCCCAATGGTATGAAGTCATGGGAATTTTTCGATTATCTCCTCAATGAAGCCAATGTTGTCGGCACACCGGGAGCAGGCTTCGGCAAAAACGGAGAGGGTTTCTTCCGTCTTACTTCATTTGGTGACAGGGATAAAACCGTTGAAGCTGTTGAGAGAATAAAGAAGTTGCTGAGGTAAATATATTAATTTTTACTTGTTTTTTATAATATAAGCACATATAAGAAGGATATGCTCCCGGAGGTATGTGGTGATAAGACCACTGCCACGTAAGGGGGCATATCCTTTTTCGTGGAGAAATGTGTGAACATATTTATGAAGACGGACGGATGTTATCCTTTGAAAATCCGTACAATTCATATTTATAAAAATTACATAAAATATATTGCTAAATGCCATAATGTTTGTTATAATGGAATAAATGATGCGGAAATTAATTCCGAAAAGGTGGTAGCTGTGAGCGATAAGAAAAAAACAGATATAAAGGTAAAAAAGGACAATAAAATAAAAACGTCTTCAAAGGCACAACTCAAGCCGACAAAGCTGTATTCACCCCCGGATTTTCCCTATCATAACAGGGAACTTAGTTGGATGGATTTTAACAGCAGAGTCCTTGAGGAAGCCTTTGAAAAGGAAAATCCCATTCTCGAAAGGTTGAACTTTCTTGCCATAACAGCATCAAACCTCGATGAATTTTTCATGGTTCGTGTTGCGGGAGTAATGGATAAACTGCATTCATCTAAGGCACATCAGGCGGACGAATCGGGTATGAATGCTATACAACAGTTTGAAAGTCTTACACTGAAAATACATGAATTTGCCAAAAAACAATATTCATGCCTTAATCGTTCCCTTTTGCCGGCACTGAAAAAGTGTAAGCTGTATTTTCTGAAAATTGAGGAGCTTACAAAATCCCAAAGACAGCAGGTAGATAAATATTTTGATAAATTTATTTTTCCCGTGCTTACTCCGCTTGCTGTTGACAGGTCAAGACCATTTCCGTTACTTGCAAACAAAAGTCTGAATATAGCTGTCCGACTTTCAAAGGAGGGCGAGGATATTTTTGCTGTGGTTCAGGTTCCGTCTATACTTCGGAGATATTTTGAGGTACAGTCGGACAACGGCAGGGCTTTTGTAATGCTTGAGGATATAATAATCAACAGACTTTCGGACTTGTTTGAGCTCTATAAAATCAAGGCTTACTGTCCTTTTAGGATAACAAGGGACAGCGACCTTGATATTGACGAAGAAGCCGATGACCTGCTTGTTGAAATAAAACATTCACTGAAAAAACGTCAAAGAGGAGATCCGGTTCGCCTTGAAATAATTTCAAAGTGCGACGAGGAACTGAAAAACTTTCTTGTTGATATGCTTGGTGTAAGCAGTAAGGAAATATATGAGGTGAGCGGTCCGCTTGACCTTACGTTCCTGTCAAAATTCTGCCGTATCGAGGGACTTGATGCATTACGCTTCAAGCCCATAATCCCGGTAAATCCTCCGGCAGATTTCTTCAGCTATGACGATATGTTTGAGGCAATAAGGGAAAAGGACAGAATGGTGCATCATCCGTATGAAAGCTTTGATGCTGTCATAAAATTCATAAATCAGGCTGCAGCCGATCCCGATGTACTTGCAATCAAACAGACGCTTTACAGGGTAAGCGGACATTCTCCGATTATAGCGGCACTTATCAAGGCGGCAGAAAACGGAAAGCAGGTAACTGTTCTTGTGGAGCTAAAGGCAAGATTTGACGAGGAAAATAATATCGGCTGGGCAAAAAAGCTCGAAAAGGCGGGCTGTCATGTTATATACGGTCTTCAGGGGCTGAAAACACATTGTAAGATAGTTCTTGTTGTCCGCAGAGAGGAGGACGGACTCCGCAGGTATCTCCATATGGGGACGGGTAACTATAATGACAGCACGGCACGCTTCTATACGGATATAGGTATGTTTACCTGTAATGAAGAATTCGGTGAGGATGCATCCTCTCTGTTCAATGTTATAACAGGTTACAGCACCCCCCCGGTATATAATAAAATGAAAGTTGCACCGACAGGACTTCGTGATTTCTTTGAGGAAATGATACGACACGAAACCGAAAATGCCATTAACGGTCTGCCATCCGGAATTATAGCAAAGGTAAATTCACTTGTAGATCCGACAATAATCGGACTTTTATATGCTGCTTCAAAGGCAGGAGTAAAGATAACACTTATAGTGCGCGGAATATGCTGTCTTGTTCCGGGAATAAAGGGAATAAGTGAGAATATAACCGTGCGGAGTGTAGTGGGGCAGCTTCTTGAACACAGCAGAATTTTTGTGTTTGAAAACGGTGGCGACAGAAAGATATACATGGGTTCGGCGGACTGGATGCAAAGAAATCTTGATAAGAGAGTTGAGCTTGTATTCCCTGTTGAGGATCCCGATTTGATAATACGATCAATGGAAATTATCGAGGCAATGCTTAAGGACGTTCTTAATACAAGAATACAGAAGCCTGATACATCCTACGAGCTGCTTGACCGTAGGGGAAAGAAGCCGCATAACTGCCAGAGAGAGTTTTCGGATATGGCTAAAAAGGCTCTTGAGTCAAAGAAAACAGTGGAGAAAGAAGAAAACCGTTTTAAACCCCTTATGGGAAGCGGTAATCTGAAATAATTGGAATATTTTTGATATAGGTTATAAATTTTACTTGTAATAACAAAAATTTTAGTGTAAAATAATAATATATTTTACTGAAAAGGATGTGTCCGATATGAAAAGAGTAGGCATACTTACCAGCGGCGGAGATTGTCAGGGTCTTAACTCCGCAATAAGAGGTCTTGCAAAGGGTCTGTATGAATATTACGGAAAAAAGGTTGAGATTTACGGTATTATAGACGGATACAGAGGTCTTATAAACGGAGAATACCGTCTTATGAAGCCCGAGGATTTTTCGGGAATACTTACAAGGGGCGGTACTATACTCGGTACTTCACGTCAGCCGTTCAAGCAGATGAGAGTAATAGATGATGAAACAAATGTGGATAAGGTTGCGGCAATGAAGAAAACTTATAAGGACCTCAAACTCGATTGTCTTGTTGTCCTCGGAGGAAACGGTACGCATAAAAGTGCGAATATGCTCGCAGAGGAGGGACTTCACGTTGTATCTATGCCTAAGACCATCGACAATGATATATGGGGAACGGATATAACCTTTGGTTTTCAGAGTGCGGTTGATATAGCGACTGAGGTTATAGACTGCATACATACGACTGCCACCTCACATGGCAGAGTATTCATAATTGAATGTATGGGTCATAAGGCAGGCTGGCTTACGCTTCATGCAGGTATTGCAGGAGGTGCCGATGTCATACTTATTCCCGAAATTCCCTACGATATCAAAAAGGTAATTGAAACAGTAAAAGCAAGAACAAAGAGCGGCAAGACCTTTTCTATCCTTGCCGTTGCAGAGGGTGCTATTTCAAAGGATATAGCGGAGCTTCCCAAGAAAAAGAAGAAGGAGGCTATTGCTAATATGATGTACCCTTCAATTT
>CANRAN010000081.1 GCA_947628595.1 uncultured Clostridia bacterium
CTTCATTCTTTGAGTAAGTTTAATAATATTTTCCTCAAACGACGGATTTATTTCCTTTAGTACAGGCACAACATCAAGCCGCAGCTTATTTCTTGTATATTCCCTTGTCAGATTGCTGCTGTCGGTTATATACTTATACCCATGCTCACTGCAATATTCCTCAATTTCGGATCTCGTTACCTCAATAAGCGGTCGGATTATATTCCCTCTGACCGGAGGAATACCGCATAATCCTCTTATCCCGCAGCCTCTTGTCATATTGAAAAGCACCGTTTCCGCATTGTCGGAGGCAGTATGTGCCGTCGCTGTTTTTCCGTTAAATTCCTCTGCTGTTTTTTCAAAAAATGCATATCGGATATCACGTCCGCATTTTTCGGTACTCTCCTTAAGCTCCTTTGCTCTTTTGGCTACATTTGCTCTGTGAAGTCTGAACTCAACTGAATTATCCTCACAGAGCTTTCTCACAAAAGCTTCATCCCTGTCCGACTCCTCACCTCTTAACATATGATTGACGTGACAGGCTATAATATTCAGATTAAGCTTTTCCCTTAATGAAAGTAAAAAATAAAACAATGCACAGGAATCGGCACCGCCGGATAATCCTACTATCACAGTATCACCAGGACTGAGCATATTATATTTTTCAACTGTTTTTAATGCTTTATTCTCCACGACTAAGCTCCTGTGACGTAAAACGCATAAACTCTCCCTGCCAGTGCAACGGTACCGACCTCGTTTCCCCGTGTCTGTTTTTTGCAACAATGCACTGTCCGCTATTCAGATCTGCATTATCCGCATTTCCTCCGCCTGCCCTTGTGCTTTGATAATATCCCTCTCTGTACAGAAAAAGAACTATATCCGCATCCTGCTCGATAGAACCGGAATCACGCAGATCAGATAACTGAGGCTCATGCTCCGTACGCTTTTCACTCGCACGTGAAAGCTGCGAAAGCGTTATTACAGGAACTTTAAATTCCTTTGCCATAATTTTCAGACTTCTGGTTATTTCCGAAATTTCCTGAACACGGTTATCAATTCTTCTCGGCGATGACATCAGCTGGAGATAATCAATTATTATAAGATCCACTCCGCCCTTGATTCGCCTGATTTTCGCCTTTATTGACGGTACTGTAATATCCGACGTATCGTCAAGATATATCTGTGCCTTGCTAAGTATATCCCCTGCTTCTATAAGCCTTGTCCATTCGTCATTATCAAGCTTACCCGTACGGAATTTTGTACCCGAAACAAGACCCTCTGTTGAAAGCAGACGTGATGCAAGCTGCTCCTTCGGCATTTCAAGAGAAAAGAATGCTACTCTTTTCTTTGCCTTTACCGCAACATGACGTGCAATATTCAACGCAAAGCTTGTCTTACCCATACCGGGACGTGCCGCAAGCAAAATAAGATCCGAACGGTTAAGCCCCGTTATTGTACTATCAAGTGCCGAAATACCTGTCGGCAACGCTCTGAATTTCTCGCTATCAGGTGAATTAAGGTCATCAAGATTTGAAAATGTCCTGTATATTACCGTATCAATACGCTCAAGACCGTCTACGCTTTTATCATCACGTATATCAAGTATCCTTTGCTCCGCAGATTCGATAATACTCATTGCATCGGCACTGCTTGACGATACAGCATCCTCGATTATTTCACGTGAGGAAATAATCAGCTTTCTCAGAAGGTAATTTTTATTCAGTATATCGCAATAATATTCTAATCTTGACAGAGAAGGAACATTTTCCGCAAGCTGAACAAGGTAGCTTTTCAGCGTTCCCTCATCAATATTCTTACTTCCTTTCAGCCTTTCAAATATGGTGATGTAATCAACAGGCTTTCCTAAAGTAAACAATTCAATCATTGTTTCATATATCAGTCTATGGTTTGACAAATAAAAATAATCAGCTGTCGGAATCATAGACATTATATCATTCAGCATATCGGAATTGAGCAGTATCGAGCCTAATACCGCCTGCTCTGAATCCGTACTGTACGGTAAATTAAAGCCGTCCACTGAAACGACCGGCAGTTTTTCATCACTCATTAAATCACTTCACCTCTTATATCCATAGCTTGTAATTTAACGTAAATTACCGCCTGCACATAATGAAATTTTAAAAATAAAAAATAGACCTAACAACACATCACACCACTTCGGAAGCGGCTACACCTCGTAAAACAGGTCATCCCTACTCCCTGTTTCCACAGCCGTATAATGTTACGATTGCTCCTAAAAATTAATGTGACAGACCGCTATTATCCCTCCGCCTCAGTAACCATAACCTTCAGCTTTGCGGAAATTCCCGTATAAAGCTTAACCTCACAGTTATAAGTACCAAAGGTCTTTATATCACTTTCAAGAATTACCTTTCTTTTGTCAATATCAACACCGTACTTTCTTTTAAGCTCGGCTGCTACCTCCTTGCTCGTTACGGAACCGAAAAGCTTACCTCCCTTTCCGGCTTTTCCAATTATTGTCAACGTCTGATTGCTAAGCTTATCAGCGTTATCTTTTGCCTTTGCCTTCTCCTGCTCAATCTTATACTGTCTTGACTGCTCGGCATTTTTCATTTCATTTATTGCCTTTGCATCAGCCTCAACGGCAAGTTTATGCGGTAAAAGATAATTTCTTCCGTAGCCGTCCGATACATTGACAAGCTCACCTTTTTTTCCCGAACCCTTTACATCCTGTAACAAAATAACTTTCATTGTGTCTGCTTTCCTTTCCTGTATTCTTTTCGCTGAGTACAGAAAAACAGCTTACTCGGTATTTATCTGTGCTTCAGCTTTTTTATTTATTTCAAGCTCATTGAGTATTGAAAGAAGTCGTTCCCTTGCCTCTGCCATGCTTACATTCTCAATCTGGCAGGCAGCCATTGTCTGATGTCCTCCTCCGCCGAGTGCCTCCATGATTACCTGAACGTTTAGATCTCCAAGCGACCTTGCGGAAATACTCACTGTCTTACCTGTCTTATACATCACAAACGATGCCTTTACATTTTCTATCCCCAGAAGCTCGTCAGCCGCCTGTGCGGATACTATCCGTATATCGGGTGTATTGCTGTCCGCACAAGCTATTGCACAGTAATTGAATATTTCAGCCTCACTGACAAGCTTATACTTTACCTTGTATGTATCAATGGAATTGGAAAACAGTCGCTTTACCTCAACGGTATCCGCTCCGTTACGCCTCAAAAATGCTGCCGCTTCAAAGGTTCTTACGCCTGTTCGTAATACAAAATTCTTTGTATCAAGCATAATTCCCGAGAGAAGTGCCTCGCTTTCAAGCCTGCTCAGAGAATAACTCCCAAGATACTGCACAAGCTCCGCTGTCATTTCACTTGCGGAGGATGCATAAGGCTCATGGTAGAATACAAGGGCATTGTCTATATGATTTACCATCATCCTGTGGTGATCTATTACAACCACCCTGCCGCACCTCTCATATATTTCCTTGGATTCAAGGAAATTCGGAGAATGTGTATCAACTATGATAAGCAATGTGTGATCATCTATAAGATTAAGTGCCTCGGACTCGGATTTGAATATGCTCTCAAAGCCTGCCTTTTCAAAGCTCATTACAAGCGGCTTTGCGAGCGTCTGCTGACGGTCTATTACTATATGCGCATTCCTATGAAGTCCCTTGACAACAGCACTCCACATTCCTATACAGGCACCCACACTGTCAAGATCCGAATATCTATGACCCATTATAACAACATTACTGCTGTTATTAACATGATTCGCAAGCGTTGCCGCAATTACTCTCGTCCGTACCTTATCACGCTTTTCTATCCCCTTAGACAAACCACCGAAAAATTGGTACGATTCGTTCTTTTTTACGGCAACCTGATCTCCGCCTCTTCCGAGTGCCATATCAAGTGCCTGTCTTGACCACAACTCACATTCCTTGACCGTTGCCCCTCCTCTGCCGACACCAATGGATATTGTAGCATTCATCGTGTCATTTATCTGTATGGCACGTATCTCTTCAAGTATTTTGAATTTCTCTTCAATAAATTGCCTCAGATATCTTTCTTCAAGAACAAACAAGTACCTTCCTCCGCTTATCTTCTTGTAGAAACCTGTTGTTGTTGACACCCACTGAGCGATTGCCTTCTCCACAAGAACGGCTATACGACTTGCTTCGCCTTCCTCCACCTCACGCTCAAGCTCCTCCTTATTGTCAAAGGCAATTATAGCCACAACAGGACGTGAAAGCAGATATTCATCGGAATTTGACTTGTATGTGTTGTCGTCAACAAAATACACCACGGAGCTGTCTCCTGCCCTGACAGCAAATACTATAAACCACTTATTATTGACAAATGTATCCGTACCGTTGTCCTCATACATTGTATCGGGATTCTTATTTGTGAGATAATCGGCAATCATATCACCGAGAGGATTTCTCTCCACAGACACCTTTTTTCTGAAAAGGTCATTTACAAGCACTATCTCGTTATTTTTGCCGATTATCGCTGCGGGAACCGAAAGCTTGTTTATTCTTTCATTTCCTGCACTGCCCAAGGCTGTCGACGCCTCTGTGATAATATAACATATATATCGTCTGAGCTTTACAATGCCGATAATAACAGCTGTAAGTGCCGCTGCGGAAATCACCGCCTCTATAATGAATATATATATATTCCACCAAAAGGAACACACTGCCATTATTATCATAGCAACAGAAAGTATCAAAAACAGGGGCGTAGTATAGCTTTGCCTGTTTCCTTTTACTTTTTTCAATTTATACACCTACTTTTTTATCCTGCAGACCTATACCTCCATAATAATCGGCAAAATCATCGGACTCCTGCGGGTTTTATCATACAATACCTTTGAAACCTCATCCTTTATGGTATTTTTGATAACGCTCCATTCATGGATACCCTGACGATCACAATCATCAAGAGCATTCAGAACAGCAGTTCTTGCATCCTCCATAAGGGGTTCGCTTTCACGAACATACACAAAGCCTCTTGAAACTATATCCGGTCCTGCTGACACCTGTCCTGTTGCACTGTCAAGCGTTACAACAACTACAATAAGTCCGTCCTGACCAAGATGCTTTCTGTCACGGAGTACAATACTTCCTACATCCCCGACACCCAGACCGTCAACAAGAACCTTTCCTGATGGTACACTCGGCAGCTGCTTCATACAGCTTTTGCTCAGCTCTATTACATTTCCTATATCACCTATAAATATATTTTCTCTCGGCATACCCATTTCCATGGCAAGATTTGCGTGTTTTACAAGGTGCTTCTGCTCACCGTGGACAGGAATAAAATACCTCGGCTTTGTCAGACCCTGAATTATCTTAAGCTCCTCCTGACAAGCATGACCGGAAACATGAACCTCATACATGGACTCAGATGCAATTTTACAGCCATGCTTCATAAGCTCGTTTACAACCGTACTTACCATTTTTTCATTTCCCGGTATCGGATTAGCCGAAATTATAATATAATCCTCCGGTCCTACCTCAACCTTTCTGTGATCCGAATATGCCATTCTCGAAAGAGCGGACATCGGCTCACCCTGACTTCCTGTCGTTATGAGTACAATCTGATCTTTTGAATACTGGCCAAGCATATCTATATCTATTACAAGTCCGTCCGGCACATCTATATAACCAAGCTCGGATGCTATCGTCATATTGTTTATCATGCTTCTTCCGGAAAAAGCAACCTTTCTTCCGTATTTCTGTGCAACATCAAGTATCTGACGTATTCTTCCGAGGTTTGACGCAAAGGTTGCTATAATTATCCTGCAATTTTCCGCTTCCTTAAAAAGCATATCAAATGTGTGACCTATTTTTTGTTCGGTTGACGTATAGCCGGGACGCTCCGCATTTGTGGAATCCGCCATAAGCGCAAGTACACCCTGCTTACCAAGCTCGGCAAACCTTGAAAGATCTATCATTTCTCCGGTTGTCGGAGTGCAGTCAATTTTGAAATCGCCGGTGTGAACGATAGTTCCTGCACTCGTATGAATCGCAAGACCTACCGAATCCGGAATTGAATGGTTTACATGAATAAATTCAATCGAAAACTTTCCCAGCTTTATCCTTTGCCCCGCCTTTACAACATTAAGCTTTGCTTTGCTCTGAAGATTATGCTCCTT
>CANRAN010000082.1 GCA_947628595.1 uncultured Clostridia bacterium
TTATTTGAAAAAATGCTCAGAGAAGCAGCACTTGATGCTCACGTTTCTTTGAGGAGGATAGAATACAGGCAACAGTCGCCCGACCACCCTGTCCTTTATAATGTCCCCGAAACAGAGTACCTCAAATTCTATCTGTTTCAGGTAGTGTAGGCTAAACGCTCACAATTCAATATAAACATCAACCCGAAAGGAGCAGTATAATTAATTTATTTTATATCATACCTGCACTTTTATCATGATAATATAATAAAGCACACCGGAAGATTGCAATTCAAATTGCAGGAGTATGGCTACACCTCCTATGATGTGACATAACACACTACTGCAAATATGCAATATCCGTCATTTACCATACAAGACAAGCAGAGAGTTGCTGCTTCATATTAATTATTTAAGAAAGGGGAATTAATAAAACCACCACTCTGCCGGTGATTTTATAAAGAACATGAGCATATTTAATTGGTCAAATAAAAAAAATAATACCAACACAAATGGTAGCAAAAAACAACTAATCGTTATAACGGGTTGTGCCGGTTCGGGCAAAACTACTATGGGAAAAGAGCTGGCAAGACAACTGGGATATGCCTATATTGATAAAGATACTGTAACACGTGATTTTACCGATTATATTCTTGTAAAATCCGGATCCTCAAGAGGTGACAGGGAATCAGATCTGTATAGAAATGACATTCTCCCGATAGAATACAAAATAACATTTAAGCTTTGCAGAGAAATACTATCATGCGGCAGCAATGTAGTTCTTACTATCCCCTTTATCGGTCAGATAAAGGATTGGTCAAAGTGGCTTGGTATCAAAAATCAAGCTAAAATTGAGGACTCAATTGATGTGCGTTTTATATGGATAAAACACGACATAGATAAAGAGAAAAAAAATATAAAAAAGAGAAATGCATCACGTGATGAATATAAGCTTAGCCATTGGGATGAATATGCTGTTTCCATAGACGGTATAGAGCCAACGGAAGCGTATAACGCCTACGTTTATGTAAATGATTGTGACGCTAAACTCAGCGATACTCTCGAGGAGGTCATAACTTGGATAAACAAATAATAATTTTTTCCGGTATGCCTGCAAGCGGCAAAGATAAGCTCACGGAATATTTGTGTTCCGCAAATTCAAAGCTTGTGGCTTTCAAAAAGTACCGTTCAATCAGAACGGGTGACACACCAAAGAATACATATTATAATATATCGACCGAGGCATTTGAGGAGATGATAAAAAACAACAAATTCCTTCAGTACCACATGAGATACGGAAGATATTACGGTATTGCAGAGGATACAATGCTCAGTTACCTCGATTCCGATATGTATCCGATAATACATATCGGCAGGATTGATAATTATTATGCCTTTACCGAACGTATGGCTATATTTGAAAAAAAATACGGGATGAAAATTAAAGTCCATCATATTCTGTTGTGGGAAACAATAGAAACACTGAAAGAACGCATAAAATTAAGGGATAAAACCGAGCCTGAAATAACCAGGCGTACTGACGCTATGCTTGAGGAGTTTAATGATAATATTGATTTGCTGAAACACAACAAAAGACCCTATTCATATATAATAAAAAATACAGATTTGAGCGTTACATATAACAAAATAATAAACATACTTGATGGTGCAGTTATGTGCGATAATGGATACAATGAATTTATTTTATATCTGAACAGCATACAAAGGGGAGAAATCCGATGAATGAAACAATAGACATTACGGTTGGCTCCGAACCTGCTGAATCCCTGTCTGATGACTTCTACTGTAATTGGATTGAAAAAAAAATTCCGTCCCCTGTCGTGGATAGGAAATATAGGGGGACTGTTCAAATAGTATACTGCAGCACTACCTCTGACGATAAAAGTGTAACATTTGAAAATTGCGAATTTGAACACATAATAATTAAAAATCAGAATATATCAAAAATAAGCAAAATGAATTTCAAAAATTGCAGAATAGGAACCATCAGTTTTTTTCATTGCAGTACAACAGTTAATTTTGAATCCACTTCTCTGCAACTTGCTACGTTTGAAAGCTGTAATATACCCAAAATTAGGATTGAGCGTTCAAAATTGGATGTTATTTCATTTGAGCAAAACAGCGTAGCCAAAAACATATCTATCGTCAACGATTCACGTATTGAAACCCTGGATAATAAGGATGCCGATTTTGACAAGGTAATATTACACGCAAGTCTGGTCGATTATATACATATCAACAAAACAATAAATAAGCTTGAAATTGCCGAGGGCGCTGTTCTTGAGTCTTTTTGTATCGAAAATAAAGATGAGCTGCAAAGATTTTTAGAAACCTTGAAAAATATTATAAAAACCACAAAAAACGGTACTCATTCCCAGATTGAAATGGAGCTTCGTCATCAACAACAGATAATACTCGCCGCATACAACTGCTATACAAATAAAAATAAATTTCAGGAAATGGATATCTGTTTATTGAGGTTACGTAAAATAAATTGTCTTATCAATAGGCTATGTACAAAGAATCATCTAAAAAAGATCATCTACCTTGTAGATGATTTTGTCCTCGGGAAAATGTTCGGATGGGGAATTAAGATATTCAATTCTCTTATCACATCATTATCAATAATAGGTACTTTTGCAGTAATATATTTCTTTTTTCTTAAGGATCGCTATGCAAATATCTATGAATGTATCTATATTAGTTGTGCCGAATCTGTCAATCGTTTTTTCAATGCAAACGAAGTCGACCCAATATCAATTTTGCCGAACTTTGATACAATAGAACAAATTATAGGTGTCATAATTCTTACGATACTTACGGGCGTGATTGCAAGAAAAATAATCAGGTAGGTGTGGAATAATGAAAGTAGCCGTCAAACTCAGAGAACCGGATAGGGTATGGGACAAATATCTCGATATACTTCGGAAAGAAACCGATGTAGCTTTGATATATGATGATGACCTTGAAGGACCATATCAGGATATCGAGCTTATGATAACCACACATATAACCGAATATCAGCTTTCACGATTTCCAATATTAAAAAGAATATTTCTCTTTAAGACAGGAATGGACGGTCTGCCGTCAGAAGCGATAGAAAAAAGGAATATTACCGTCATATGTTCTCATGCAAATTCCGATGTCATTTCAGAGCATACACTTGCTCTTGCCCTTGCACTTCTTCACAGAATACCCGAATTTCATAATGACCTTTGTAAGGGTAAATGGCGTCCTGAAACAGGTGAATACAGGTGGAACAGTATATCCACCCTTAATATTGGTATTTTGGGGTTTGGTTGTATCGGAAAATGCCTTTATAACAAGCTTTTACCTCTGAATAATAATATAACTGTTCTTAATCACAGCGGAATATATCCGAATGGTATCAAATATGCATCATCGTTAAATGAATTGGTGGAACTGAATGACATAATTTTTATATGCGTTCCGAAAACAAGAGAAACAACATCACTGTTCAACGAAAATATTTTTAATAAAATGGCAGGAAAATTTATTGTTAATACTGCGAGAGCAGAAATATGTTCCGAGGAGGCTCTTTACAATGCACTGTCAAGCGGAAAATTAGCAGGCTATGCAGGAGATGTATGGTATAAAGCACCGCCGAAAAAAAATAAATCCTTAATATGTATGCCCTCAAGCTACCCATTTGAGGAGCTGAGCAACGTAGTAATGTCCCCACACAACGCAACTCATGATTTTTATTCTCATGAAAAATATATACGTGACGCTGTCGAAACGTGTATAAAATTCATCAAAGAAAGGCAATAAATACAGTACAATCAGGTATGTACGGACACTTTTAAAAAATAACCTCACCCCCCTGATGAATACAGATATTCATTCTCTGTTTTCTTCATTTCTATTTCTCAGACTTCCTTTTGTCAAGATTTATTATACGACAAAAAACCTTAAAAACTTATTATAACGACAGTAAATGACGATGTTCTGTGTTATAATACGATTATAAACAAAATACCAAGGTTATACACAGGTATGATATCGAGTATCTGCTGTTGTGAGCAATCAAAAAAATAAGCATATCAATCAAACTTTTTTAGAGTTATGTAGAAAAAAAGGTATAGTTCATGTACCTATGATGTGACTTTAAAAGTATAAATGAGTAAGAAATATAATTGTATGGGAGATTACAGATGGATAAGGTCACGCGAGTGTTGACACTATATACAGAGTTATTAAAGGGAGAAAAAATCAATAAAACCATATTTAGCTTTCAGCATAACTGTTCTGATAGAACCTTTGATAGGGATATAGAAGATATACGCTTGTTTTTGAGCGAATCTTTCAGCCCAATGAATTTGAATTATGACAAAATAAGCAATACATATTATATTGAGGGAGCTGAATATTCACAGTTAGAGCCGTTAGAATATTTGTTTATTGAAAGGGTCTTGAAAGATACTTCAGTCCTTCGACAGGATGAATTAAATAAATTACTTTCTCATTTGCTGTCGAATACGGAAAACTCACAATCCTTAGTACAAAGTAAAAATAGTAACTATCCGGAATATTCTACTCCGAACCATAATAAGGCAATACTAAAGATACACGGTGATTTGACAATGATTATAATGAGAAAAAAGTGTATCAGAATCAAATATTCCAATGAAAATGGAGAAAAAACAGAACAAGATATTATACCATGTACAATAAGATCAGACATGGGGTATATGTATTTAATTGCATATTTGGAAACAGAGGAATATCCGGTATTTTACAGAATAGATAAAATTCATTCGTTTAAAATTATAAGAAATCAGACATCGTATGAAAGAGAGAGGGTTATTGCATTTTTAAGGAACTATTCAACAAAACCTTTACAAATGCGTAGTTGTGGCAGGTTTATTAAAGTCCTGCTGCAATGTGAAAGAAAATTATATACATACCTTTTTAATAAATTCAGAGATATTGAAATTAAGCAAAAAAATGAGAATATGGTTGAAGTTAATGTTACTGCAGATGAAGATGATCTGTTGAATTGGCTAATTAATCAGCCGCAAGACAAAATTACAATATTACAGCCTGAGGCTGTGAGGGAAAAATTACTTCAAATGGCACAAAAAATAACAGATAAATATGGAGGCAGAGTGTAATGGCAAAAAAAATAAAATTTCCGCTGAAAATGGGAAATGGTGCTGAAGTTCGCAACATGGAAGAACTTAGGGAAAACTTTTCATTATCTAAGGTTTTAGAGTACATCAAAAACGGGAAATTGGTCATATGGCTGAGGGACAGATATTGTAATGCCGAAGCTGATGCCATAGAGAGCTTAAACATTGATGATGAAAATGCAGCTGAGAAAATTTGTGAAATTTTCAAGATTCCTTATGACGATTCAATGGTATCGGATCTTAAACAAGCAGAGGAGAGAAAAAAACGGATAGCAATTCTAAGGCAATATACTGATGATGAAAAATACATTCTGAGAATGGTATCGGATCTTAAACAAGCAGAGGAGAGAAAAAAACGGATAGCAATTCTAAGGCAATATACTGATGATGAAAAATACATTGATAAGATTGACAGTGTGGCTTTTGAACAGAACGAGCTTTGTGATTTGCTTGATGATAATGCAGACAAGATATATCTATGTGGAGATAGATTTTCTATTCCGCTTTCCAAAAGTGGGGTTACCTACATAGGCATAAATAGGCCGATCGTTTTAATAGATTCACAGGTCATAGTAAATTGGAATGAAAAACAAATATTATTAGAAAATGTTGTATTTGATGAAAAATATCAGGCAATTATTGATATGGCAAATGCAGAAAAAGAAAAAAATATAGGTGACTTTGATGAAAAGGGTTATTTAAATTTTATGTTATCTCCCACAGACATAAGTAATGCCAAGAAAATTTATAATACAGCGAGGGTTGAAATTGAAAAAATAAACTATGATATAGATTACGATATCTCAAAAAAAATGGAAACGGCAAGGAAAGAGATTGAAAAAATAAACTATGATATAGATTTCGATATTTTAAAGAAAAAAGAATCGGCACACAGAAAC
>CANRAN010000083.1 GCA_947628595.1 uncultured Clostridia bacterium
CCTGCCACGATTACAGGCAAATATCTCCCGAACTTCAAGAATCTCTATGATCTTTGCATAAACAACAGCCTTACAGATCCTAAGGATCTTGCAACAGGCGGACATGATCCGGCTAATGAATTTAAAGAGGGCAAGGCAGCATTTACAGTACAGGGCTCTTGGGAATATTCAAGCTATGCCGAGAAAGTTCCGGATGCTAAGATGATTCCTTACTACTGTGGAGTTGAGGGCGAAGAAAAAGCAGGTCTTAACTGCGGTACAGAAAACTGCTGGGCAGTAAATGCAAAAGCTTCCGAAGAAAATCAGAAAGCTACTCTTGATTTCATGTATTGGTGTGTAACCGATAAGGGTGCATCCGAGATGCTCGTTGAAGCATTCGGTATCATGCCTTTCAAGCAGGCTGTTGAATCTACAAATGGCTTCCTTAAGGATGCTGCGGCTCTTGAGGCAAACGGAAACTATGTAATGGACTGGGCTACAAACTATCAGCCAAACGTAGATGAGTACCGTAAGACTTTGGTTTCTGCTCTTAACGCATATGATGCTGATCAGTCAGAGGCTAATTGGGATCAGGTTAAGGCAGCGTTCGTTGATGGTTGGGCAACACAGTATGCGGCAGCTAATGCAGGTTAATTACCTGTTTGGCTCGTCAGAGTGATTTTACCCTTATGAAGGCGGCGGACGGAAGTGTCCGCCCCTTCTTATTTCAAGTGGAGGAGATGATTGTTTTGGCAGATGAAAAACTCGCAAAAGAAAATGAAGCAATAGAAGAATCTGATGATGAATTTATGAAAAAGTTTTCGGATGATCCGGAAAATGGGACGGCGGAGAAAGAAAAGGAGCATGAATCGTTTCCGTCAAAGCTCAGTCGCTTGTACTGGGGCAAAAACAGACACAATCCCCTGACAAAGCCTCTCAGAAAGTGGGTTCTGCTGTTTCTCGGACCGGTTACGGCTGCGTTTATAATCGGTTTTGTTTGGCCATTTATACAGGGTATTTACCTGTCAATGTGTAAGTTTCAGTTGATACAGGATGCTGAATTTGTAGGCTTTAAAAACTATATTTCTGCCTTCAATGATGCAGGATTTCTTCGCTCATTCTGGTACACAGCCTTGTTTGCGATTGTGAGCCTCGTACTGATAAATGTTCTTGCCTTTGCGGTTGCATATGTTCTGACACTCGGCATCAAGGGCAGTAATCTCTTCAGAACGGTATTCTTTATGCCAAATCTTATCGGAGGTATCGTACTCGGATATATCTGGTCTATGATTTTTGATGGCATTTTTTCCGCATTAGATATGCCGTCTATTGTACAGAACAGTACGTGGGGCTTTTGGGGTCTGATAATTCTTATGTGCTGGCAGCAGATTGGTTATATGATGATAATATATGTAGCCGGACTTAATGCTATACCCGAGGATATGCTTGAGGCAGCAAAAATTGATGGTGCGACGAGATGGCAGACTCTTTATAAGGTTACCATTCCGAATATGATGCCCTCGATTACAATTTGTACATTTTTATCGCTTACAAACGGATTCAAGCTGTTCGACCAAAACCTTGCGCTTACAAACGGTCAGCCTATACTTCTGGAGAACGGTGTAGGAATAAAGCAGACTGAAATGCTTGCACTCAACATTTACAGTACGTTCTATGGAACCAATACCTCAGCACGTGGCACAGCTCAGGCAAAGGCGGTAATATTCTTTATTCTTGTTGCCGCAATAGGTCTTGCACAGCTTGCTTATACACGAAAGAAGGAGGTGCAACAGTAATATGACGGACAAAAAAACAAATACCAAAAAGTCGGAAATAAAAAATGCGGATGTCAAAAAGGCTGATGCTAAAGCACCAAGGACAGGAAAGCTGTCAGGAGAAAAGAAACGTATGACAGCCCTGACGGTGGTATTTTCGATTATTTCCATAGTTTATGTTTTTCCGGTTCTTGCGGTTCTGTTAAATTCCTTTAAAGTTAATACATTTGTAAAGACTGATACTTTCAGTATTCCTACCGGAGAAATGTGGGCAGGATTTTCTAACTTTATCAACGGTATGGATGTAGGTAACTACCCTTTTTGGAAAAGTGCATTGTATAGTCTGGTGATAACCGTTTTGTCCACCTTACTGATAGTAATATGTACCTCAATGGCGGCATGGTATGTGGCTCGTGTTAATTCGCTTTTCTGTAAAATTGTCTACTACCTATGTGTGTTTTCCATGGTGGTACCTTTCCAGATGGTTATGTTTACACTTTCAAAAACTGCTGACCAGCTGAAGCTTAACACTCCGTGGACAATACCGATAGTATATCTCGGCTTTGGTGCGGGTCTTGCCATTTTTATGTTCGTCGGTTTTGTGAAATCAATACCTATTGAGATTGAAGAAGCAGCAGCTATTGACGGATGCGGACCGGTAAGAACCTATTTTTCGGTTGTATTCCCTATGCTTCGCCCGACAATGATTTCAGTCGGTATTCTTGAGATTATGTGGATATGGAATGACTATTTGCTTCCGTATCTTGTTTTGGATGTCAATGAATACAAGACAATTCCGATACATATACAATATCTCAAGGGAAGCTATGGTACCGTTGACCTTGGTGCGACAATGGCGATCATTCTTATGAGTATTATACCTGTTATAGTATTCTATCTGGTATGTCAGAAGTATATAATAAAGGGTGTTGCCGCAGGCGCAGTTAAGGGTTAATGTTAAATTAAAAATTACACATTTTTTAAGAGCCGACATGACGGGTTTTTGCCGTTGTGTCGGTTTTTCCTGCTGCACACATAAGGTGTTTTATCAACAATATTGACAAATATCATTGCAAGTAGTAAAATGTAACTGATAAGGTATTTTTTGTATATGGGTGTATTTTCCTTGTGTAAATGGTGCAGAATTCTTATAATTAGGTATTGAGGTGAAAAATCAGTGTTTACTCAAATAAAAGTGGGGGGACTTAACGATTTTTTCACGGAACTGCAAAATCGCCCCGAAAAGGGTATATATTTTTATCGAATTATAGGATTTTCTGCGGATATTAAAGAATTTATAGCAAAATATTATGATGCAGCCTTGAAAAATGGTGTTGTAATTGAGGAACACATTCCGAACCCCGATAATAAAATGCTTGCCTACTATAATGAAATGATGGGAACGGGTTTCCGTACGGATATGAATTTTATATCCGAAAGACTGAAGAAGTGGATTCCGAGAATGAATATGCATCAGAATAAGGAAATAGCGACAGCGATTTATGATACTCTGGGTAACCTACGCAAAAAAGGGAAAAATGAAAGCGTACTTAAGAATGCATATATAAAATTCATGTGTTGGCTTTATTATAGATTTGAGAGAATTGTATGCAGACTTGGGGGGAATGATATTCCTAAGATACTATATGAGGGTGAAGTAAGTAATTATGAGCTTATGATGCTTAGAATACTTGCCTGCTCCGGCTGTGATATTGTTCTTTTGCAGTATCATGGTGACAGCGAATATCTGAGAATTGATCCTTCATCGGAATATTCCATGCCGCTTAATGTGCCGGATATGACAGATTTTCCGAGAGACTTCAGCCTTAGAGGTATCAGAGAGGAAAAACGCAGCAGGATAAACAGACAGACTATTGTGGGCGGTAAACCTGAAATGCGGGCATGTACAAATGCATGGCTCAAGGGAAGGGGCTTTGAGGAGCTTCTGACGCCGATAAAGGAAAGGGGTAACGACCCCGCATTATTCTATAATTTTTTTGTTAAAATAAATGGTGTTGAGGATAAGATAAGCTATCTCAACGAATTATACCGTTATCAGCTTGAGGTGAAAAACAGGGGAAGTAAAATTGTCATAATACAGGATAACATTCCGCTTCCTCGGAATGATGAAATAGCAAAAATAAGGCGTTCAGCCTATAAAACAACCGACAGGCTTATTGCGGATATGGCTGCAAATATAAGCTATCCGAATAATAGGGATTTACAGAAAATTATCATAAATGCTTTTGTGGATATCATAAATGAATATTCACAAAAATCGGAGATGAATATAAACAGGCTTACAAGCAAGGTCGTTTATATTCTTTGCTGGCTTAAAAGATACGGCGATACATTATTTCAAGGTTTGAAGCTCCCGGAAATATCGAGCTTTATCTATCTTGGAGGCTGTAAGAATGAAAATGAGGCTATGTTTATACGTCTGCTTGCAAGATTGCCCATTGATGTACTGTTGCTTGTGCCGGGTAAGGACGATAAATATATGCTTGAGGATAAGCTGCTGTATGAAATAAATTATCAGGGAACAATAACTGTAAAGAAATATCCGCAGGATTCTTCGGATCTGAGGCTTGGTACGGTGGCATATCATGCCGAAAAGGAACTTGATGCAGTGCTATATTCAGACTCCGGAATGTACCGTAATCAGCAGTACGGTCGTGCGGATGCCGTTATTATAAAAACGATGTATGAGGAAATAAACATATTATGGAAACAGGAGCTTAAATACAGACCGAATTTTTCGGTGAATGATGATATTGTCACAATGCCCGTGCTGTTTTCTAAAATATGCGGTGTAAAAAATAAGGATGTCTACGGATATTGGTCGGATATAAAGAGTCTTATTACTCCGGATACAATTATGTATGACCATTTTCCTATAATACCGCCGGGAACATATAATCCCATAAAAAGTGTTGCTACGGAATTTTTCAAAAACGGGCGACTGCAAAAAAACACCATAAAACAGCATAAGCTTTATAAATACGGAGTAATACGTGACGAAGCACAGGAGCATATTCTTGATAAAATTGAGCTTATGATAAATAAGAGAATAATAAAGGGGACGTTTGAGTCGGGAGTTGAGTATGCAATAGTAGCAACCATACTCAATCTGGATAAATTGATTATACGGCTGATACAGAAGTTTGATTTTACAAAAACAAATCCCAAGATAATATGTCTTTCACTTGATGAGCAGATTATGTCGCTCGAGGATACGATATTTCTTACTTTCCTGAGCCTTGCAGGCTTTGATATAGCAGTGTTCGTTCCCACAGGGTACAAGACTATGGAACGTTATTTTAACAGCGGAGCGGATATATTTGATGAACATGAGGAAGGCGAATATATGTATGACCTCAGAGTGCCCGATTTCAGGTCGGTGAGGGGCAGTGATGATGAAAATATACCATGGTTTAAAAAAATATTTAAGAGAGGAAGATGAATTATGGGATTGGATTTTTCAAGGGTTAATACCCAGTCAAAGGAACAGGCAACAAATGAGGATACCACTCTTGCAAAGTCAGGTACTCCGGAGGAACCGATTGTTGAAAGCTATGATATAGTTGCCGACAGGCAAAAGCTAAACAGTGAGCTTGTTGCATCCCAGGAGGTAGATTCACTTGTAAGTAAGATTGACATTGGTGATATGCAGACAATAGTTGCCTTTGGCGGAGAGGTTGCGGAGGAAATATCCAAGGCTTCGGATATAGTTTTGGGCAGCATGGATCTCGCACAGCTTGAGAAGTCAAGCGCAATGCTGGCCCAGCTGAATAAAATAATGTCACAGTTTGATATTGAGGAAATCAGGGAGGAAAAGGGTATCAAAAAGCTTTTCAGCAATGCAAAAAAGCAGCTCGACAAGCTCCTTGCAAAGTATCATACTATGGGCGATGAGGTCGATAAGATATATGTGGAACTGAGAAAGTACGAGGACGAAATCAAGCATTCCAATAAAAACCTTACTCAGATGTTTGAGGCTAACGTAAATTACTACCACGAGCTTGTTAAGTATATTCTTGCCGGTGAGCAGGGATGCAGGGAAATTCAGGCATATATAGATCAGCGTCAGAAGGATATGGAGGAAACGGGGGATAATTCTATACAGTTTGAAATCCAATCCTGTCAGCAGGCTCTTATGATGCTTGAGCAGAGAACACAGGATCTGAGAACTGCTGAAAATGTCGCTATGCAGTCTATTCCTATGATAAAGACAATAGAGTATAGTAACCTTAATCTCGTAAG
>CANRAN010000084.1 GCA_947628595.1 uncultured Clostridia bacterium
CTCACAGGGTGATAAGGAATGTGTTGAAATATACAGGCGGTTTGGTGCTGAAATTACGGAGAATAATGGAAAAATAACGATAAGACCCGATAAGCTTGTCGGGATTGAAATAGATGCGGAAAATATTCCCGATATGGTTCCGGCACTGTCGGTTGCCGCTGCTCTCGCAAAGGGAAAGACAATAATTAGGGGAGCCGCAAGACTGAGAATTAAGGAATGTGACAGACTTGCCGCAATGACGGACGGACTTTCAAGACTCGGTGCAAATATAATAGAAACCGAGGACGGTCTTATAATTGACGGAGTGGATGTCCTCCATAGCGGTGAGGTTGACGGTTATAATGACCATAGGATAGTTATGTCGTTTGCAATGGCGGCAATAGGGTGTAATGGTGATATAATTATATCAGATATGGAAAGTGTAAATAAATCCTATCCGTCATTTTTTGAGGATTACAGGGAACTGGGAGGTAAAGCAGATGTCATCATGGGGTAATGGTGTGAAGATATCAATATTCGGTGAAAGTCACGGCGGAGGCATAGGAGTTGTTATTGACGGACTTCCCTCCGGTGAAAAACTTGATTTTGATGAAATATATAGGCAGATGTCACGCCGAGCACCGGGTAAGGATAAAACAGCCACACCAAGGCTTGAAAAGGATATACCGGAGGTTTTGTCCGGTGTACTCAATGATACAACAACAGGTGCGCCGCTTTGTGCCGTTATAAAAAATACAAATACACGTTCGGGGGATTATGGCAATATACTTTTCTGTCCCAGACCGGGTCATGCGGATTATACTGGAAGTGTCAGATATAACGGATTTAATGATATAAGCGGAGGCGGACATTTTTCCGGGAGACTTACTGCCCCGCTTGTGTTTGCAGGTGCTGTATGCAGACAAATACTTGAGCGCAGGGGCATAAAAATAGCGGCGCATATTTCTTCAATAGGGAATATAAATGACAGTCGCTTTGATCCTGTTAATATTCCCAATGATCTTATGGACAGGCTTTCGAGAGAAATATTCGGGCTTATTGATAAGACTAAGGAAACGGAAATGCGTGAGCTTATAGAAAAATGCAGAATGGAGTGTGACAGCATAGGCGGTATTGTTGAATGTGCAATAGTGGGAATGCCGGCAGGTGCGGGCTCTCCTATGTTTGACGGTATAGAAAATGTTATATCCTCGATAGTATTTGGTATACCTGCCGTAAAGGGAATAGAGTTCGGTGCGGGTTTTGCGGTATCCGAAATGCGTGGAAGTCAGAATAATGACGAATTTTATTATGACGGAGACACAGTCAGGACAAGAACAAATAATCATGGCGGTATTCTCGGAGGAATAAGCTCAGGTATGCCAATAATATTCAGAGCAGCTTTCAAGCCTACTCCATCAATATCCGCAGAGCAGAATACGGTGGATCTTCAGAAGCATGAGAATGCTAAAATTATTATAAAGGGGCGGCATGATCCCTGTGTTGTAATAAGGGCAGTGCCTGTGGTAGAGGCAGCGGCGGCGGTTGCGGTTGTGAATATTCTTAAGGATGTAAATATGCTTTAAGATTAAAGAAACGGGGGAGAAAAATGAGCCTTGAGCTTATAAGGGATGAAATAGATCATATAGATGAGCAGCTTATTGATCTTTTTACAAGACGTATGGAATGTTCGAAAAAGGTTGCACAATACAAGCTTGAAAACGGAATGAAGATATTCAATGCCGAAAGGGAGCAACAGGTGCTTGACAGTGTTGCAGAAAGGGCAGGGGAGTACAGTGGCAGTGCAAGACTTCTGTATTCAACCATTATGGAGCTTAGCAGAGCTTTACAGCATGATATGCTCGGCAGCGGAAATGAACTTAAGAACAGGATTGTGGGAGCGGAGAGTAATTTGCCGTTTGAGTCCGATAAGGTGAGAATAGCCTGTTTTGGTGTATCGGGAACCTATGCACATATGGCGGCAAAAAAGGTATTTCCTGATGCCGATCCTGAGTTTTATTCACCATTTAAGGAAGTGTTCAGAGCAATACAGGACGGGAAGGCGGACTTTGGTGTCGTACCGATAGAAAACAGCTCAGCAGGCTCGGTTACAGCGGTTTATGACCTTATGCTGAAATATCGTTTTTACATAGCGGCGGCGGCAGACATTCCCGTTAATCACTGTCTTGCGGCAAAAAAGGGAGCAAGGCTTGAGGATATAAAATTTATCTATTCTCACGAGCAGGCGTTGTCGCAATGCTCAGATTTTCTCAACAGCCGCAGTGGTGTTACGATAAAGGAGTATGTAAGTACGGCACAGGCTGCAAAAATGGTTTCCGAGGGTGTGGATGTTTCTGCGGCTGCAATATGCTCCGAGGAGGCGGCGAATGAATACGGGCTTGAGGTAATACTGAGGGGATTTCAAAATAACCCGAATAACACGACAAGATTTATTGTTATTGCAAAAGATATGTATATTGAGCCTGACTCCGACAAGATAAGCCTTTGTTTTGCCCTCCCTCATGTAACAGGATCTCTGTATAGCACGCTTTGCCGTTTTGCCTCGCACGGACTTAATCTTACGAAAATAGAATCACGTCCGATATACGGTAAGTCATTTGAATATATGTTTTATCTTGATTTTGCCGGAAGTACTGAAAATAGGGATACGGTTGAACTTCTCTGTGCGCTTTCCGATGAGTTGACGGAATTTTCATTCCTTGGAAATTACAAGGAGAAATAATAATGGTAGTTATACCATAAACAGAAAAATACCTGCAAAAAATCCCTTGACAACTAAGGATAGATGTGTTATGCTATAAAAGCCGCATACTGTGGGCTTATAAGTGAGCTTTGCTCCGCCTCCGGTAGCGAGTTTATAAACAGGTAGGTGCCAATATGTACGCAGTTATTGAAACAGGCGGAAAGCAGTACAAGGTTGCAAACGGCGATGTCGTATATGTAGAAAAGCTTGATGCCGAAAACGAATCCACAGTTGACTTCAAGGTTGTTGCGGTCAGCACAGATGATGGCTTTAAGGCAGGTACGCCTTATGTTGAAGGTGCAAAGGTAAAGGCTAAGGTTCTTGATACCGTTAAGGGTAAGAAGATTACTGTTTTTACCTATAAGCCCAAGAAAAGCTCGAAACGCAAGATGGGTCACAGACAAAGATACACTAAGGTACAGATCGAGTCTATCGAGGCATGATAAAAGCAGAGCTTTTCCGCAGTTGTGAGGGGATGCTTACGGGCTTTCATATCACAGGTCATTCGGGAATGGGTGAATATGGGGAGGATGTGCTTTGTGCATTCGTTTCCTCAGCAGCATATATGGCGGCGAATACCATAACCGATGTGATATGTGCCGATGCTTATGCAGTGGCGGATGACGGAGATATGATCCTTACGGTAACGGAAAAGGATATACCGGAATGTCAGATGATACTCGAAGGACTCAGGCTTCATCTTGAGGAAACAGAGAAGCAGTATCCGGATAATTTAAAGGTAATTTTAACGGAGGTGTAAGTTATGCTGAAAATAAATGTACAGTTGTTCGCACATAAAAAGGGAGGCGGTTCTACAAAGAACGGTCGTGATTCCGAATCAAAGCGTCTGGGCACAAAGCGTGCAGACGGACAGTTTGTTCTTGCAGGAAATATTCTTGTAAAGCAGAGAGGAACACATATTCATCCCGGCAATAATGTAGGTCGTGGATCAGACGATACTCTTTTTGCGAAGATTGACGGTGTTGTTAAGTTTGAGCGTGTAGGCAGGGATCGCAAGCAGGTTTCGGTTTACGCAGCAGAATAAAAATGGTTTTCATACGCCCTCACAAGCCTCACGGTTTAGTGTTGGGCGTTTTCCATTTTTAGTAAGCTTTGCAAATGGAAAAATACTTGACAATAATTAGTATATATAATAAACTATAATTCGCAGATATTAAAATTTGAGATAGTTATTTGTATAGGATGAGAATTATGAGGGAACGATTGGATAAAATAAGACAAATTAAATTTTTACCGGTGTTGATACTTGCTGTTATAATCATACTTCAAATTGCAAATATAACAAATGTGATTGTAAACAAAAAGAAAGGTTATCATTCCGATGAAATTTACAGCTATGGTCTTTCAAATAGTTTTTATCAGCCGTTTATAAGTTCTGACTATTTCAGCCAAACAGAATATAAAAATGTTGATGAATGGATTTCCGGGCAAATGCTCAGAGATTATGTGACGGTTCAACCAGGTGAAACATTCCGATACGATTCAGTATGGTACAATCAGGCAAATGACAGACATCCTCCGCTGTACTACGCTGTATTACATACAATATGCTCCTTTTTTCCGAATACTTATTCTCCTGTATTCGGATATATAATCAATTATATATGCTTTATCGTAATGCAGGTTTTTCTCTATAAGCTTGCGTTAAATATGCTGAAGTCAAAATATCTTGCGCTTTTGCTTTGTTGCTTTTGGGGATTTTCTACGGGAGCGACAGATTTGACAATATTTATAAGAATGTATTGTATGCTTGCAATGATGACTGTCATATTTATGTATCTACATTCCGAAATGTACCGTATCTCTCGACAATCCGAGCAAAAACCACCTCTAAAAATGTATATTGCTCTCATAGTGGTTACCGCATTGGGTGCCCTCACTCAGTATATGTTTTTGATTGTTGCATTTTTTACAGCGGTGTTTTTTTGTGTATATTATCTCGTTAAAAGGCAATTTAAGATCTTCCTTAAATATGGTTTTTCAATTTTGGGGGGAACGGTGCTTTCTGTTTTGATTTTTCCATATACTATACCTCATCTCCTGTGGGAATCAAGTAATCAAAGTGTTACAAGCTTTTCTCATCAGTTATATCTGGCGTATAAGTATTTTTTAAGAGATATTGCGGTTACTATAACTAATGGTGATATTGTATTCCTCAGTATGACGGTTCCTGTGTTCATACTGATTGCTGTTGTTTTTTCCTTACCGATTCTGTATCTCTTCAGGGATAAGCCAGGGGTAAAAAAATTTTTATTCTTATTAAAGACTTTACCGCAAAAAATTAAAGGCTTAAAATTAAAAACAACTTTAACCTGTCTTTGGAACGATATAAAGAAAATACATCCTCTATTTTACCTGTTTTTAATATGTATTCTGGCAATTTCAATAATAACAGCGTATGACATTGATTTTTATATCGGGTATGCAAACAGATATCTGTTTATTGTGTATCCGCTTGCGGCAGTGCTTCTTGTTTGCCTTTTATGTTTTATATTTACAAGATTAAAATTCAAAAAAACTGTTGTTACCATTATACTTTCAGCTGTAATTTTTAATGCAATTTCCGGACGTTCCTTAACTTTTCTATTCGATAAAACGAGAACTTTAGATAACGTTGACGAGCTTACTTCGGGAAATGAATGTATTTTTGTCGTGGGCGAAAAAGCTGATACATGGTTGGTTGATACTTTACCCGGTTCGGTTTATAATGCGGATAACGTCATTATGACATATGTGACAGTGGATGAAGACATTTTAGAGAGGATTGCGTCTCTTGAAACAAACAAAAAAGTATATTTGTTTATAGATGAGTATAACAGGACTGATATTGACGGGACTGACTGTTTTTTATATTATAATGAGAAATCAAATCATGTGGAGAAAATATCTGCTGATGATTATTATGATATTTTCAGAAATCTGCCATATTCTACTATGTTTAAATACATAGGAAAATATTCAATTTTCACCAGTACATATACCATTTATGAATTGGCTTAGCGAAAGGTGGATAACTATGTTTGTGGATACAGCTAAAATATTTATAAAAGCAGGTGACGGCGGTGACGGTGCAGTTGCCTTTCACAGAGAAAAATATGTTGCCTCGGGCGGACCTGACGGCGGTGACGGCGGCAGGGGAGGAAATATTGTATTTGTTGCGGATGATAATCTTTCCACACTTGCCGATTTCAGATATAAAAGGAAATATGTCGCC
>CANRAN010000085.1 GCA_947628595.1 uncultured Clostridia bacterium
TGGAAATGATTGCGGGAGGTGCTTCGTTAGCTCCGAGTCTGTGGTCGTTTCCGGCACTTGCAACGGAAATTCTGAGAAGATCCTGATGCTCGTCCACAGCCCTGATTACTGCTGCAAGGAACACGAGGAAAAGAGTATTTTCTCTCGGATTCTTGCCCGGATTAAGAAGATTCTTTCCCGTATTAGTAGACATCGACCAGTTATTATGCTTACCCGAACCGTTTACGCCTGCAAATGGCTTTTCATGGAGGAGACATACAAGACCATGCTTTTCCGCAACCTTCTTCATGATCTCCATTGTAAGCTGATTATGGTCAGTTGCTATATTTGTTGTATCAAAGATGGGAGCAAGCTCATGCTGCGCCGGAGCAACCTCGTTATGCTTTGTCTTTGCATAGATACCGTATTTCCAGAGTTCCTGCTCAAGATCTCTCATATATGCAGATACACGGGGTTTGATTGAACCGAAATAATGATCCTCAAGTTCCTGACCTTTCGGAGGTCTTGCACCGAAAAGCGTTCTTCCGCAATATATAAGATCCTTACGCTTCTTATAGACCTCTCTGTCAACAAGGAAGTATTCCTGCTCCGGGCCTACTGTTGTTGAAACATGAGTTGTTTCAGTATCACCGAATACCCTCAAAACTCTGAGTGCCTGCTTATTGATACATTCCATTGAACGGAGGAGAGGTGTCTTTTTGTCAAGCGCTTCACCTGTGTATGAGCAAAACGCTGTCGGTATGCAAAGCGAACCTTCCTTTATGAATGCATACGATGTCGGATCCCATGCTGTATATCCTCTTGCCTCGAAAGTAGCACGTATTCCGCCCGACGGGAAGCTCGATGCATCCGGTTCGCCCTTGATAAGCTCCTTACCGGAAAACTCCATTATAACTCCGCCGCCTGCAACGGGTGAAATAAAGCTGTCGTGCTTTTCAGCCGTGATACCCGTCATAGGCTGAAACCAGTGTGTGAAATGTGTTGCTCCCTTTTCGATAGCCCATTCCTTCATTGCATGAGCAACCACATTGGCTATGTTTATATCGAGAGGCTTACCGTCCTCGATTGTTTTTTTAAGCTCCTTGTATGTTCCTTTAGGAAGATACTTTTTCATAGCTTCATCATTGAATACCTCTGAACCGAATAACTCAGGTACATTTACCATAAAATACCTCTCCATTCTCAATTTTATTATTTTAACATAAAAACAAAATGACGCCGTAGACCGAGTCATCCGGTCCACAGCGTCTTTGCTGTCGTTGCTTGAATTATAAATCATTTCCGGATAGATGTCAACACTTTTTTTCTTTTTCGGCGTTTCGCTCTGTTTTTACCAACTATGATAAAATTTTATGTTAATTCGGTCAAAGTGACATAACACAAATAAAAGCCGAAAATTTCCATTTTGCGATGGTTTTGCTCACATTATTGCACAATTATAATTGACATCATTATTCGTTTGTTATATAATTACTTTGTAATACACTATGCTAATATTTATGCATCCTTGGAGAAAACTATGCCTAAAAAATGCTTTTTTACCGTAAATCTTCTGATAAAAAGTGACAGCAATATAAAAAATGCTGTTGATTCGGTCATCGGTGATGAAAAATTCTTTATAGAAAATACACAGCTTATTCTCATTGATTCCATAGGAACAGAGTTAAGCACCGAACTTTGTGCGGAATATACCGAAAAATATCCCGAAAATATATATTTTATCGATGCCATAGGCAAAAATCCCGCAGAAAGCTATAACGGAGCCGCTTCTCTCGCTTTCGGAACATATGTCACATATACGGATAACTATGGGAGGTATTCGGAAGATGCCCTCCCCTGTGCCTTGTCTGTCTTGAGAAACGCAAAAATACCTGTATTTTGCTGTCAGCCTATGTATTCAACACACGGAAAGCCCGACAGACCATACGTTGACCATATAGAAAACGGCATAGTGAATATACAGGATACCCCTGACAAATTCATTCTTATGCTCGGATGCTACTTTTTCAAAAATTCCGTTATACAGGACATTACATTTGATAAAAAGCTTCGCTTTGATTATGATACAAAATTCATAACGGATACCATCATAAAAACCCGTTCGTATGTTTTTTCGGATAAGCTTTCATACACTGTTTCCTCCCCTACCGAACGTGACCCGATGAGATATGACCCGAAATATTCTGTTGGATTTTATACCGAAAACGTAAACGGATTCATAACCCCCATGCTTAAATCCTACCCCGGTTCTCCATTCATTATGTCCGTTATGATGTACCTTATATATGTCAAGCTTGCACTCAACGCTGACGATAATTACAGCGGTATTCCGATATCGGGAAAAGTACATGAGTTTCTTGACAGTTGTGCCGAGGCTCTGAAATATATCGATGATACGGTTATACTAAACAAGAAATTGTGCCGCCAATGCGGTCTTGATAATGAGCTTCCGTTCGGGCTGCTTCGCATGAAATATAAAAATGTCCTTCTTCGACCCACTGTTGATCTTGTCATGCCGAAAGTCGAAGAGGCACATAAATATTATGTTGCACCCAACAGAATTGAGGCTATCACTCTGTCGGGGGAATTTGCCGCACATATCAAAAATGTGCTTATCATGCGTTCAAGGGAAATTTCCGCCGTTATCTCAGCAATTAATTATGACAGTGAGGGTGTCTACATTGACGCATATCTGCATGGTTGCTCCTGCCTTGATGAAAATGATTACAGCGTATATGTATCGGTGAATGATAAACGAGCACCTGTCATAGACTCAAAGGTTTACAGCTTAAAAAAATTTTTCGGTCAATCCTTTCTTAAAAGATCTGCCTTCCGTTTCTATATTCCTCTCGGCTCAGGCAAAAAAATGAATACGGCGGCCATATATTTCCGATATGGCAAGCTTGCCTTTCGCATGAACATTTCCTTTTCGGGAATATATTCAAAATTATCGGACGAAATAAATAATTCGTATGCCCTTCTCGGAACACGTATATTATCCTATGACAGAAAAAGCAAAACTCTTGCCCTTAGAAGAGCAACCGAAAGCTATATATCTGTCTCAGAAAGTAGATTTTTATCGGAGCTGGGCAAAAATGGCGGCATGGCTAAGCGAATGCTGTATAAAAGAATAAGGGGACTCGCCCGTTCAATAATAAAGGAAAAGCAGAATAGGAAAATTCTGATTTTCTACGATGATTGCGGAATTAATTATAATGGTAATCTTCTTTTCCGGTATTTCTATAAAAACAAAACCGATAACTTTGAGCCATATATCTGTGTTGAGCATGACTCCCCACAAAAGGACTTTCTTATAAACGCAGGCTACGGTAACATTCTCGATATAGGCTCTCTCAGGCAGAAGGCTACTGTTCTTGCGGCGGATTATTTATACGCTGTTGACTGTGATCCGTATGAATATCTGTCCTTTAATTCGGAGGATATGATATATCTCCGTGATATGATAAATGCAAAGACCATATCCGTAAAAAATTTTTTTCTCACCTATCAGTCCGCACTTTATGATAACCGACTTCGTGATAATACGCATATCGTTTTTTGCACATCAGAGGCTGAAAAGAAAAATCTGCTTGCTCCGATATATGATTATGATGAAAGCATGATATATATTACAGGCAGTCCGCTGCTCGACGCAGTGATTGATAAATCCGAAAAAATTATTCTTATCGCCCCCGAGGAAAGACGTTGGTTCTCGGTTTATGAAAATTCAAATTATTATAAATTTTCCGAAAGCGTTCTTTTTAATGAATACAATAACCTTATTTCAGATACGGTACTTCTTTCCGAATGCAGGAAAAGCGGTTGGAAGATTGCTCTGCTTCTACCGCCGTTGCTGAGCAAGTATTCAAAAATGTTTTATTCCGATGATGATATTGTACATATATACCCATATACCGAGCAGAATGAATACAGTCTTTTGTCAAAGTCCGCTGTGCTTATAACAGATCATTCCGAGCTGCAATTTCGTTTTGCCTATCTCGGAAAAAGCATTGCATATTACTTTCCTCCCGGACTTCCCACAGATACCGAGCGTAAGGGGGAAAAGCTTTCGGAAAACGGCTTCGGGGATATGATTTTTGACAGGCCAAGGCTTATCGAATATCTGAAAGCAGGTATGTCAGACGGATTTAATCTTACCGAAAAATATTCACGTCGCAGAAAAGAGTTCTTCGGAGTTTTTGACGGTAAAAACAGCAAAAGAATTTATGATGCAAGTATGAAATTAATATTTAACAAGGAGGAATGACAAATGCAGGAAAATATATGCAGCATACCTATAAACGATGTATTTCTTCCAAAGGACGGCTGTCCCATGTGTCGGATGAGGGATATGCTTGAGGAAAGAAAAGCCGATTACATAACAGGCTCTGCTATGATGGAGCCGGGTGTTCGTGTGCAGACCAATGCACAAGGCTTTTGCTTTAGGCATTTTGAAATGATGGTTCGCCTCGGCAAGCGTCTTTCAAATGCACTTATTCTTGAAACACATTTGCAACAAATTTCTGAACAGTTCATTCCTGAGCAAGCACCGAAAAAGCTTGACAAGAAAAAAATGACTGCCCTCGATACACTTATACACGATTGCTTTATCTGCCGTGACATAAAGCAGAATATGGATAACATGGTTCGTATCGTCCACTCTATGTGGATAAATGAGCCTGAATTCCGACAACTTTATAGTGAGCAGAAATTCATATGCCTTGAACACTTTTACCTGCTTATCAATACAGACCAAAAAGGACTTGGTAAAAGCTTTCAGGCTTTTTATGATGCGACCTCCGCACTTACGGGAGGATACCTTAAATCCCTGCAGAAAGACGTACACAATTTCTGCTCCATGTTTGATTATCACAATTCCAATAGTCAAAATCCGCCCGGCACTGGGGATAGCATTGAACGAAGTATAGAATTTCTTACAGGTGAACGTATTTCCCTAATCGATTCCGAGGACTTTGAATATGATGTAAAAAATACCGATACGACCTGAAAATCGTATCGGTATTTCACCCTTATCAGTTCTTCTTATTCTGCTTACACTTATCAAACTCGGGATTGAACGCATAGAAGTTTTTGCTGTCAAGCTTATCTGTAATTATCCTCAGAGCCTCGCCAAAGCGCTGATAATGCACTATCTCACGTGCTCGCAAAAATCTTATCGGATCTATTACATCGGGATCGTCACAAAAACGCAGTATATTATCATAGGTTACTCTCGCCTTTTGCTCTGCCGCAAGATCCTCGTGTATATCGGTTATAGCATCACCCTTAACCTGCATTGCAGCTGCATTATAGGGGACACCTGCTGCCGAGGACGGATATACTCCGGCTGTATGGTCTACAAAATACTGATCAAAACCCGCAGCCTTGACCTCCTCAATCGTCATATTCTTTGTAAGCTGATAAACTATTGCCCCAACCATTTCAAGATGACTCATTTCCTCTGTTCCTATATCCGTCAGTATTGCCTTAACCTCAGGGTATGGTACTGTAAATCTCTGACTCAGGTATCGGAGCGATGCTCCGAGTTCTCCATCCGGACCGCCGTATTGAAATAAGATATATAATATAAATCAGGGCTGTCGCACAGATTTTTACATCCGTGTGACAGCCCTGACATTTATTCATCGTACAATCATTTTACTTTGTTGCAGCAGTAATAAAAGCGTCTTTAAAGCCTGCCGACTGAACCTTTTTAAGATAGGAGTCGGCATTTTTCTTATCGGCAAAAGCTCCAACCTGTATTCTGTAAATAGTTTTCTTTGCCGTCTGAGTTGAGGTTGAGGTCGCAGACGGAGCTTTGTATGAAACTCCGAAGGCTTTACATACACCCTTAGCGAAAGCCTCACCGACTGTTTGTGTATTGTTTATTATCCATTTTGC
>CANRAN010000086.1 GCA_947628595.1 uncultured Clostridia bacterium
AAAACTATTGCTTGAATTTTGAAATTTAAAAATTGTACACTAAAAAAATTGACGTAATTCGGTTACGTCTTTTTGTCATGCAAATTTTTTGTTTTTATTATTTTTGACAGGGTATTTTACATTCATTTTATATATTTATTTTCTTTTATGAAAAAATATAAGAGCTGCCGTACTGCGTTTTTTTACGCTTGTGCGACAGCCCCTTTACAATATTCAGTATTTAGATAAATTTAAATTCCCAATATTTCAAGCATGGAGTCAAACATTTTTTCGGATATTTTTTCAGCATCTTCAGCAGATTTACCGACAGCGGTTATATAAACCTTGATTTTTGGTTCTGTACCGGACGGTCTTACAATAGCTTCACCGCCGCCCTCAAGAGAGTAGGACAGCACATTGGACTTAGGAAGATCAATCTTTTCATACTTGCCGTTTACAAGATCCTTTGAACAGGAATTAAGATAATCTGCACAGCTTGTAACCTTGAAGTTTGCTACTTCGGTCGGATGAGAATCACGCAGAGCGGACATTATGTCGGACATTTTCTGCATACCCGCCGATCCATCAAATTCAAATGATTTAGTTATGTTAAGGTAATATCCGAACTCCTCGTATAGCTCATTCATAACATCATTAAGGCTCTTGCCCTGTGTACGATAATATGCAGCCATTTCACATATGAGCATAGAGGCAACGACGGCATCTTTATCCCTTACATATGTTCCGGCGAGGTAACCATAGCTTTCTTCAAAGCCGAACACATATCTCTTCTCTTCATTCTTCTGCTCAAGCAGGAGAATTTGCTCTCCGATATACTTGAATCCTGTGAGGACATTTTTAAGCTCACAACCGTATTTTTCGCAAACTCTGTCAACAAGCTTGCTCGTTACTATGGTCTTTACAGCAACCGGATTTTCGGGAAGTGTACCGTTTCTCTTTCTGCTGTCAAGAAGATAGTTCAAAAGCATGATACCTGTTTCATTACCGCTCATCAGACGATAGCCATCGTCTGTTTTTACAGCTATTCCCACACGGTCGGAGTCGGGGTCGGTCGCAAGAAGAAGGTCGGGCTTTTCTTTTTCGCACATCCTGAGTCCTAACTCAAGAGCTTCCCTTATTTCGGGATTAGGGTAAGGACAGGTTGTAAAGTTGCCGTCAGGATTTTCCTGTTCGGGTACAATGACAACATCCTCAACACCTATCCTGTCAAGAATCTTTCTTACAAGCTTATTTCCCGCACCGTTAAGAGGAGTGTAAACAACCTTAAGTCCCGAGTTTCTGCATATATCGGGATTAACAGATTGTGCCTGAACATTTTTGAGATATGCCTCATAAACATCATCACTTATCCATTCGATAAGACCGTTCTTAATTCCCTCGTCAAAATCGACAAGCTTTATATCCCCGTTAAAGTATTGAACCTTTTCAATTTCATCAAAAACTGCATTTGCATTTACATCCGTCATCTGACAACCGTCACTGCCGTAGCACTTATAACCATTATATTTTGCCGGATTGTGGCTTGCAGTTACCATTATTCCGGCCTGAGTCTTAAGCTCACGCACTGCAAAGGATACAACCGGTGTTGGCTCAAGCTCTGTGCTTATATAAGCCTTGACTCCGTTTGCGGCAAGCACTCTTGCGGCTTCTCTTGCAAACAAATCAGCCTTGATTCTTGAATCGTGGGAAATTGCAACGGAAGGATTTGTATATTTTTTGTTAAGAAAATTGGCAAGTCCCTGTGTTGCACGCCTTACGGTGTATATGTTCATTCTGTTTGTACCGGCACCTATAATACCTCTAAGTCCGGCGGTACCGAATTTAAGCTCTGTATAGAAACGCTCATAAATTTCGCTATTGTTTCCGCTAATGCTACGAAGCTCATCTGTAAGGTCTTTATCGTCTCCCGCATTAGCAAGCCATGTATTATAAGAATCATTAATTTCCATAAAAAAATACCCCCCGAGATAGTAGAAAATGCATAATTAATCATTACTTAGCATTATTATCATACCACATTTTATTCTATCTTTCAACATTTTGTTTAAAAACAAATTGAACTTTTTACATTTTTAGGTGCCGATTTATTTTGAAAAAAGAGCAAAATTTTTGTTAAAATAACATATATCACACTACAAACTAAATCAGACTGTTAATTTATGTTTAAAATCAGCCGTATTTTGTGTATTTTTATATTTACACACTGCTTTTTTTATACAAAAAGAATTTTATTAAAAAAGTTATCTAATGACTTGTATTAATTGGAAATATAAGTTAAAATATAAAGTAGCCGTTGAGAAAGGCAAGGTAATTTTATTGTAATGAATAAATATACGGCTTTTAGGAGGTTAATTGAATGAGTGAGGAAGGACAATTTGATATGACTGATGATGATACATTGTCGGCAGACGGAGATACAGAGGAAGTACGGATATCCGTTGATAAGGATGATACTGTTGACAATGTAAAAGAAAGCAACAGTGCCAATCCAACAAATGAGAAAGTAAAAAGGAAAAGGGTATATTACAGAGCACCGCTTATAATAGCAGCCTGTATTTTTCTTGCGACGCTTGTCGCCTTTGGCGTATGGAAGTGCTTTTTTGATACAAGCATAGAGGGTACATGGGGGATAAAAATAGATAGCGGTGATAATTCGGAAACTGTCAGTTTCACTCTTACCTTTGATGATAATAAGACCGCGCGTTTTCAGTCGGGTGGCATTGTTTATATCGGAAGATATGAATTTGCGGACGATGAAGAATACGGCAATGTACTAAATTTATATATTCCTGTTTACGGACAGATACAGCTTTACCAATTTGGTTATGACTTCGATGGAAATATTTTTACGGGGAGAAGTATCACACTTACCGATCTGACGGGTATGTTCCTTTCTCCGGATGACAACTCAACATCTGAGGAAGAAATAGAGAGAAAGAAGAAAGCAACCGACAGTGTAGATATAAACGGAATTACATATTATAAATGGAATTTTACACCAAGCGTTGAGGATTATAAAATTTCAAAATCGGATGATTTCAAAAAGTATGATAAAATTATCGGCTCATGGCTCTATAAAAATGATGATATTGATTATACCTATACAATGACCTTTACTGAGGACGGAGTATTTGAGCAGCTTGCACCCGATCTTGAGATACACGGGACATATACCGTCAAGGACGGGGTATGTGTTATGAGCTTTTGTCCCATGGGAGGCATCACATTGAGTGAGCAGTCACTGGGCTGCACTGTTGACGGTGATAAACTCATGTTGGAAAGCAATGAGTTCGTAAAGACGGATGATAAATATGCTTATCAAAGCGAAAATAATTAATAAAGGAGATTTTGATTTATGTTGAATGATTTTTGGAAACAATTCAAGAGCGGAACGGATATCAGAGGAGTTGCTGTTGAGGGAGCAGGATATGATGTCAATTTGACAGATGATACTGTTTCGGCTATGGTAAACGGTTTTATCCTTTGGCTTGCAGGGAAAAAGGCAGTTAAGACAGATGAATTAAAAATATCTGTCGGAAGAGATTCAAGAATTTCGGGGCCGCATATTCTTGAGGTGGCTGTACGCTCCATGCTCAGAGCAGGGGTGAGGGTTATTGATTGCGATCTTGCCTCAACTCCGTCTATGTTTATGACGACCGTTGATATGTCGTGTGACGGTGCATTGCAGATTACTGCGAGTCATCATCCGTATTATAGAAACGGACTAAAGTTTTTTACAAGAGAGGGAGGACTTAACAGCGAAGATATTACAGCCATACTTGAATATGCACAAAACGGGGATAAGCCGGAAGAGGCAAATGGTGGGAAGCGTATAGACAGCGACTATATGAACCGCTATGCTCTCTCCATGCGTGAGATGATAAAGAAAGAGGTAAACTCTGATGATGATTATAATCATCCGCTTAAAGGTTTTAAGATTGTTGTAGATGCCGGAAACGGTGTAGGAGGCTTTTATGCGACTGATGTTCTTGAGCTTTTAGGTGCGGATATTAGAGGAAGTCAGTTCCTTGAGCCGGACGGAATGTTCCCGAACCATATTCCTAACCCCGAAAATGAGGAGGCTATGGCTTCAATAAGTAAGGCAGTGATCGAATCGGGTGCGGATCTTGGTATCATATTTGATACAGATGTTGATAGGGGAGGGGCAGTTGACTCCGAGGGTAAAGAGATCAACCGAAACCGTCTTGTCGCACTTGCTTCGGCTATTGCACTTGAGGGCAACAAGGGCGGCACAATAGTTACCGATTCGATAACATCAAGCGGACTTAAGGACTTTATAGAGAAGAATCTCGGCGGAAAGCATCTTCGCTTCAAGAGGGGCTATAAAAATGTCATAAATGAGGCAGTAAGACAAAATGAAAACGGTATAAATTGCCCTCTGGCCATAGAAACATCAGGACACGCAGCAATGAGGGAGAATTATTTTCTTGATGACGGGGCATATCTTGTAACAAAGATTATCATAAAAATGGCACAGCTCCGCAAGGAAGGCAAGAAGCTTGATTCTATCATAGCTGACCTTTCCGAGCCTGTTGAAAGCAAGGAAATACGTATTAAGATAACAGAGAAGGATTTCCGCACATACGGCGAAAAGGTTATCTCGGATTTACTTGAATATTGCAAGAAGCAGAAGTCTTTTATAATAGCGGATGATAATCACGAAGGAGTAAGGGTTTCTTTTAATAAAACAAACGGAAACGGCTGGTTCCTGTTAAGGCTCAGTGTGCATGACCCGATAATGCCACTCAATATAGAAAGTGACAGTAGGGGCGGTGTTAATAAGATTTATGAAAAAATAAAGCCGTTCCTTGAAAGCTGCGAGGGACTTGAAACTTATATAAAACCCTCTGCTACTAAAAAGACAGAAGTAAAAAGTGAGGGAAAAACTGAAGTAAAAAAGACTCAGTCAAAAAAATCAGTTTCTAAGACTGAAATTAAAACCGAGTCCGAAGCATCTGAAAAGACAACAAAAGATAAAACGATTACCGGCAAAGCTGTTAAAGAAGATACGGCAAATTCCGAGGCAAAAGAAAGCAAAAAATCTGTTGTCAAAAAAACCGCAGTACAGAAAGTTGATGATAAACCTGAAACATCAACAACCGAAGAAAAGAAAACTCCTGTCAAAAAGTCAACTGCGAAAAAAGCAGCCAAGAAAACCGAAGAATAAAAATAAATCGCCTGTTTCAGATAATTTGATAACAGGCGATTTTTGATTTAGAATTATTATTCTTTGATGCACATCATAGCAATAAGTCCGCCTCTTTTTCCTCCGCTTGCACGGTGAGAATACAAAAGACCGCTGTTACACTTTGTGCATACATCACTGATTGTTATATTTATACTCAGCAGACCTGCATCCATAAGAACACGTCTGTTTGTTTCTTTCAGGTCGATAAGATATTTTCCATGACCGAGAGATTTTGTAAAATATGCAGGCTTAAGCTCTGTAAGAGAAGCAAATTCCTCAAAGACAGGGGTATCTACCTCATAACAGCACGGACCTATTGCCGGTCCGACAACGGCTATTATGTCTGTGAGGTCACAGCCGTAATCATCATGCATCTGTTGAACGGTTGCCTCTCCTATTTTACCGATTGTACCCCTCCAGCCGGCATGGGCAAGAGCTATAACCTTTTTTTCGGGATCGGCAAAAAGCAGTGGGGTACAGTCTGCATAATGCGTTACAAGAGTTACCCCGGGTTCGTTTGTAATAAGGCATCCACACTCTCCATATCATGCGGACGTGTTATACCTATGCCGCAATCTGCCTTAGTCACATTCCGCACGAAGG
>CANRAN010000087.1 GCA_947628595.1 uncultured Clostridia bacterium
TATGTATATCCGTTAAGAACAAACGGAGCCGCAGATGTAAGCATTTCCGAGGTTATATGTTCGTTTACCTCACCGATCTTTCCGAGCTCACTGCAGGCGATAACCACAGAGGTTTCATCAATTACGCCTATTGTTCTGTCTATGGTATCTCTCATCTGGTGTATAACACCTTGAAATAATCTGTTGGACATATCCTGTTCCCTCACTTTGTAATAGAAATATTAAGATTTAATAAAATGTCTGTGTACCGAGAATACGGAAATCAACCGGAAACATAGGCACACAAAGCTCCTATATACATTTTACACAAAACAGATTGAAAATGCAACTGTTTTATTAAATTTTTATTATTTTCTATATAAAAAATTATGAAACTTAACGGAAACGCCCTTTTTCTATAAATTTTTGATACAAAAAATAACCCATAATACGATAAAAAAGACTTACTTTTTTGGTTAGAAATTAATATACAGGAAATTATATTTTACATATATGAGTTTTTAACATGGCTTAATGTGATTTTGACTATAAATATACGAGTATACAATTTATTGTATATATAAACCTGAAATATTGAATAATGCTATTTTTCATTGCAATTCATCTGCATTAATGATATAATACAGTGAAAAGTAAGAAATTCAGATAAAATGGCGGAGGGGATAATATATGTATAAACCTGAGCTTCTTGCTCCTGCCGGCGACCCGGAGTGTCTTGACGGTGCTCTTAATTTCGGAGCAGATGCCGTATATCTTGCAGGTACGGAATTCGGTATGCGCACGGCATCAAAAAATTTCGATCCGGCTGAGCTTAAGACAGCGGTAGAAAAAGCACATCAAAAAAATGTAAAGGTATATGTCACCTGCAACACACTTCCGAGAAACGATGAGATAGAAAGATTACCCGAATTTCTGAAAGCTGTGCAGGAGGCGGGTGCGGATGCATTTATTATCGCTGACCTCGGAGTAATGTCAATGGCTGCAAAATATGCCCCGGGAGTAGAACGTCATGTTTCAACGCAATCGGGTATAGTGAATTATCAGACGGCACGGTTCCTGTATGAATCCGGAGCAACGAGAGTGGTGCTTGCAAGAGAATTGAGCCTTGATGAGATAGCGGATATCCGTGCAAAAATTCCCCGTGAGCTTGAAACAGAAGTCTTTGTTCACGGTTCGATGTGCGTTTCGTTTTCCGGGAGATGTCTTATTTCAAGCTATATGACAGGCAGAGATGCAAACAGGGGCGATTGTGCCCAGCCGTGCCGCTGGAAATATCATCTTTATGAGGAACATAGGGAGGGACAGTATTTTCCGGTTGAGGAAAACGAAAACGGCACATTTCTGTATAATTCCCGTGACTTATGTATGATTGAGCATATTCCCGAGCTCATAAAGGCGGGAATAAACAGCCTGAAAATTGAGGGCAGGGCTAAATCTGCATACTATGTTTCCGTTATTACGAACGCATACCGTCATGCGATAGACGAATGTATAGAATATGACGGAAAAAAGCCGCTTTCACCGTGGATAAGGGAAGAGCTTGAAAAGGTAAGCCACAGGGAATACAGCACAGGTTTTTTCTTTGGCGGAGAACCGGGGCAGGTAACGGATAACGGAGGATATATACGTCATTATGATGTTGTGGCAGTGTGCGATGAATATAAGGATAATACCGCATATCTGACACAGAGAAACAGATTTTTTGCAGGTGATACACTCGATGTTCTTCCTCCGAGCGGAATGCCTTTTGAGGTGACGGTTGACTATATGGAGAATGACAGGGGAGAAAGGATAGAGGTTGCTCCCCATGCAATGCAGAAGGTGATTCTTCCGGGCATTACCGAGATACCGGTCGGTTCTGTTCTCAGGAAAAAAAGGGAAGAAAATAAATAATTAATGAGGTTATAATATGTTCGGAAAAATGAGGAGATTCAAACAGCAGCTTACGAATGAAGAGTGTATTGAAGTACTGAAAAATCAAAAAAGAGGCGTACTTTCACTCTTGGGTGAAGACGGCTACCCATACGGACTTCCGATTAACTATGTTTACTGCGAGGAAAGCGGAACCATTTGCTTTCACGGTAGTAAGGATGGGCATAAGACAGATGCGATAAGATATTGTGATAAGGCATCGTTCTGTGTATATGATGACGGATACAGGAATGACGGAGAATGGTATCTAAACTTCAGAAGCATTATAGTTTTCGGAAGGATAAAAATTATTGATGACCATGACAGGGCTCTTGATATCTGCCGCAGAATTATGTACAAATTCATTGATGATAATGAATATACGGAGAATGAAATAAAAAAACACGGAAATAATGTACAATGTCTGGAGCTTACCGTAGAGCATATCACAGGCAAGCGTATCAAAGAAAAGTAGTAAAAACGAAATGGGGTGCAGTTATGGATAAGTTTAAGCTTGTGTCGGATTATAAACCTACAGGAGATCAGCCAAATGCTATAGCGGAGCTTGTCGAGGGAGTGAGGGCAGGAAACAGGGAACAGACACTGCTCGGTGTTACAGGCTCGGGAAAAACCTTTACAATGGCGAATGTTATTGCACAGCTTAACCGCCCCACATTGGTTCTTGCACACAACAAAACCCTTGCGGCACAGCTTTGCTCCGAATTTCGTGAGTTTTTCCCCGACAATGCGGTTGAATATTTTGTTTCCTATTATGATTATTACCAACCCGAGGCATATGTACCTACGACGGATACCTATATAGAAAAGGACAGTGCAATAAATGACGAGATAGATAAGCTCCGACATTCCGCAACGCTTGCCTTGTCCGAAAGACGTGATGTTATAATAGTTGCAAGCGTATCCTGTATATATTCTCTCGGTAACCCTATAGATTACCGTAATATGGTAATTTCCCTCCGTCCGGGTATGGAAAAACCGAGAAATGAGCTTCTCAAAAAGCTTATAGAACTCCAGTACGAAAGAAATGATGTCGATTTCACAAGAAATAAATTCCGTGTACGAGGTGATGTTGTGGAGATTTTTCCTGCAGCGTCTGCTGATTCCATAATAAGAGTAGAGTTCTTCGGAGATGAGATAGACAGGATAAGCGAAATAAACCCCATGACGGGAGAACGCAGGGCGGATCTCCGTCATGCGGCGATATATCCGGCTTCACACTATATTGTACCGAAGGAAAAAATAGAAATTGCCATAAAGGAGATAGAAAAGGAGCTGGAGGAAAGAATAAAATTCTTTAAGGACAGGGGAAAGCTTCTTGAAGCACAGAGAATAGAGCAGCGTACAAGATATGATATAGAAATGCTGAGAGAAATAGGCTTTTGCAGCGGAATTGAAAACTATTCTCGTGTGCTTTCGGGAAGAAAGCCCGGAAGTGTACCATATACACTTCTTGATTATTTTCCGGAGGATTATCTGCTGTTTGTTGACGAATCCCATGTAATGCTCCCACAGGTAAGGGGAATGTACGGCGGCGACAGGGGAAGAAAGGAAAATCTTGTTGAATACGGATTCAGACTTCCGTCTGCGTATGACAACCGACCGCTTAATTTTGATGAATTTTATAAAAGAATCAATCAGGTTATTTTTGTAAGTGCAACCCCCGGAGATTTTGAGCTTGAAAAAAGCGGAAAAGTAACAGAGCAGGTAATAAGACCGACAGGACTTCTTGATCCTGAGATAAGCGTCCGACCCGTTGAGGGGCAGATGGATGATCTTATATCTGAAATAAATATTCGAACGGAAAAAAAGCAAAAGGTACTCGTTACAACTCTTACAAAGAAAATGGCAGAGGATTTGACAGATTATCTTACAACCATGGGTATAAAGATAAGATATATGCACCATGATATTGATACGGTTGAGCGTATGGAGATAATAAGAGATCTTCGTCTTGGAGAATTTGATGTACTTGTCGGAATAAATCTTTTGCGTGAGGGTCTTGATATTCCGGAGGTTTCTCTTGTAGCCATACTTGATGCCGATAAGGAGGGCTTCCTAAGAAGTGAACGCTCACTTATACAGACCATAGGCAGAGCGGCAAGAAATGCCGAAGGTATGGTTATTATGTACGCAGATGAAGTTACGGAATCCATGGAAAAAGCCATAACCGAAACGGAACGCCGACGTGCCATACAGATGAAATACAATGAGGAGCATGGTATCACCCCGAAAACAATAACGAAAAAGGTAAGCGATATAATAGAGATATCAACAAGAAGTGATAAAAAGCTCAGGAGCAAGACAAAGCTGAGCAAGGCAGAGAGAGAAAAGTTTATTGCACAGCTTACAAAAGAAATGAAAGCGGCGGCAAAACTGCTTGAATTTGAACACGCGGCATATCTTCGTGATAAAATCAAAGAGCTGCAGGGAGATTAAAAGTTATGTTTGATATAAAAATCATAATGTAATTGCCTCTAAGGAAAATAATATAAAAATTCAGAGGTGAAAATTATATGGAAATACCGGAAAAAAATAAAAATCCGGAAAATTCGGATGTTACAGGTCTTGACAAAATCAAAAAGATAGAGGAAAATAATAAGGTCGATATTAAGGGTCTTGATATGATAAGACCGGTTGACGAGGAAAATAATATCAGAGAAGATGTTACTGAGGAGGAAGAAATAAGGCGTGCTGAAAGCACAGACCTTCCCTTTGATAACCTTGATATAACAGGGGATCAGCGGACTATTTTAGGACTTGACAAAATAAAGCGCTTTGTTGAGCCTGAATTGCCCAAGCTGTCATCATTTTCATTGGAGCTTATAGGACTTGCAAATAAGGCTAAGGAGCTGGATAAAAATTTCAATGAATACGGTGCGGACAAGCATAAATACAAATTTTCACCTGTAGTGCCTATATCGGTTGTAAGGAAATTTGAAGAAAGGCACAAAATCGAGCTTCCTATGGGATATGTTAGTTTTCTTACACAGGTTGGAAACGGTGGTGCAGGTCCAGAGGGAGGACTTTATTCACTGGACGAGGTTGAATTTAACAATTACTTAAGTCATTCTCCAATAAAATGCGGCTATGCCATGATAAGGGCAAGACAGGATTATCATGATATACCGTACACTATTGAGAGTACTGTTCCTGTTATTGATTTTGCGGAGGATGAAGAAAAATGGTTTGAGTGGTATGAAAATCTCGGACACGCTTATGAAAGCGGGGGAAATTACAGCAGAATTTCTACTGAGCTTTATAACGGGCTGATTCAGATTTGCTCCGCAGAGGACGGCAAAAATACGATTTATCTTATCTGCACTGGGAAATACAAAGGACAGATCGCAGCATTCACATTCAGTGCCGATGACAGGATACATCTTTACGGTATGACCTTTAAGGATTGGATGCTTAATTACTTCAGAAGCATTATAGAAAGATACTGAATTACTGTTTACATTTATGAAATATGAAAAGAGGAAAAAACATTGGCAAAGAAAAACGCGCAGGAATACGGAAATGAAAGTATAAGCTCCCTCAAAGGTGCGGATAGAGTAAGGAAACGTCCGGCGGTTATATTCGGCTCTGACGGTATAGAGGGATGTCAGCATTCCGCATTTGAGATACTTTCCAATTCCATTGATGAGGCAAGAGAGGGTTACGGCAAGAAAATTATAATTACAAAATATGCCGACCACTCGATAGAGGTTGAGGATTTCGGCAGAGGAATACCCGTTGATTACAATAAAAATGAGGAAAGATATAACTGGGAGCTTGTTTTCTGTGAGCTTTATGC
>CANRAN010000088.1 GCA_947628595.1 uncultured Clostridia bacterium
CCCAAAAGGCTGTTGATACTGCTGTGCCTGCGGCTGTCCGTATTGTTGTTGATATTGCGGTATCTGTTGCTGCTGAGTATATTGTTCTATATACTGCGGATGATTTGCAGTTTCAGAGTAGCTGTCACTAAAAGGATCATGGAAAGAACCCGAAATTTCATCCGGAAATCCCTCCGTAAAATGCGGCTGTTCATACTCCGGCTGTACATATTGCTGACCTATCGGTCTGCCGTATTGATCATATTCTATATGCTTTTTTTCAGGCTCCGGAGCATCTAAATCCGGCATTACAAACGGTTTAAATTCCCTGCAATTACAAGAAATGCAGAACACTGCGTTATCCTGAAGCGTGGCACCACAGTTTGCACAAAGTTTCATATATTCGGCCCCCTGTATGGATATAACATGGGTGACGCCGCAAAAATATGTGACGAACACTCTTTAACAATTCTATACTCCAATATTATTTTAATTATATTACATTTTACACAATAATGTCAATATCCTCATAAAAATTTATTAAAAAGTAAAATTATTATTAATATTCCATGTAAATAAATTATCCGACTCACAACAAGTAAGTCGGATAATTTCAATTTATTCTGAACACACCACAAATTATAAATTCCATATACCGGTATATCCGGTTAAGAAATTTGAACCAAAGCATATTTCATAAAAGCCGTCAATGTCATAGGTATTGTCTTTAAGTTCGTTTTTTATCAATTCCTGCGTCACAACCCTGACAGGTACGTCCTGCTCACTCGGAAGCTTATTTTTATTCAGCACCCTCAGTGCATAGTCAACCATTGCATAAGCTGTCCATTCATAGCTCTGTGCAACAAGCATCTCAAGATTTCCGTTTTCCGCTGAGTCGAATGCAGAAACACCCCCGCCCGTTGAAATTATTTTTATATCATTTCCTGACTGATCAACTCCGCTTATTGCATCATTTATCATGGATTCGTCAAGCACAACAACATAGTTCAGGTTGGGATCGCTGTCTATTGCCTGCCTTATCTTCTCTGACAGTCCGTTCTGTATTTCAATTGACGAGCCACTTAGGACAGTACAATAACCGGATGAAACATACTTCTTAAATTCATCAGCAAAGCCATTATATATTGACGTAGAAAGCGTAGAATCGGAATTATTAATTACAAGTGCATTGACCTTACCCTTTTTCTGGGTAATTGTCCAATCTGCAAGCAATTTTCCTGCAAGCCCGAAGTTTATCGGCACAGTGTAATCCACATAATGATCGTTTTCACCCTTACCCATATTCCCTACTGATAGCACCTTTATTCCGTTTGCCTGCGTACGCTCTATGTTTGTTGCAAGCTCGTCCTTATTAATATCACCATACATAAGAACAATATCGCTGTTTCCTATTGCATTGTCAAGCGACTCACTATAAAATGATACCGTTCCGTCTGATTTATTGCAAATACTCTTTGAAAAGCCTGCTGTCTTTGCAGCCGTCTTGAACTGGTCGCAAACAAGAGATGTAAAGCTATAATTTGAATTATCCGGAATGAGCATTATTGATTTTCCTTCGGATATGTCTCTTGCATTTATATTTTCTTCCTCAAAGGTGAACTCCGGAACACCCTTGTATGACGATATAAAACTATCAAGCTCATTCAGCTGTGCCTTTGTTATCTCCGGCTTTGATTCTTCAACACTTATATCCACAACCTGTTCCTCTGATTGCTCAGAGGATTTCTGATCAACAGAGCTTTGTCCCACACCACTCGATGTATCACCGTTATTTTGATCACCATTACAGCCTGCCGAAACAATAGACATTGCCATAATCGCAAATGTAAGAATAAACAAAGTAACCCTTTTCATGTCTTCCTCCATAAATTATTCCTATATATTCATGATTTTCCCTGATTAATTATACTTCTAACAATTATCACCTGTCAACAAGTATTTTTGACGTATTTCATATACTTAAAACAAATCTTTTTGTAAATATATTCTCACCTACAATAATCCCGAAAACTTATGTGACGAATAAACAGTGAGCTGACGGGGAAAATTAAATTAAAGGATATAATCTACGAGGAGATAATATAATGAATTACAGAACAGACCTTGCTCTTGAGGCACATGAAATCAGCGGAGGTGATATAAGCGGCGTAAAAATGGACAGTGTATCCAAGGGCTTCATGAAAATAAGCAGATTGCAAATTCAGAGCGATAATGCATCAAAAAAGCTCGGCAAGCCAAAAGGACGATATATCACAGCCGAAGGACTTCCCCTTACGGATAATTTTCGTGATGTAAAGGAACAGATAGAAGCTCTTTCGGAGGAGATAAAGCCCCTCATTCCAAAGGAAGGCACTATTCTCGTAATCGGCATAGGAAATACTGAAATAACCCCCGACTCTCTCGGTCCGAAAAGTGCAGACTCGGTTATTGCAACAAGGCATATCAGGGGTGAAATAGCCCGTTCTGCCGGTCTTGATAAACTACGTCCTGTTGCAGTGCTTTCGCCCGGTGTACTCGGACAGACGGGCATTGAGGTGGGAGAACTGATATCATCCCTTACACAAAGTGTTAAAACCACCGCTGTCATAGCGGTAGATGCACTTGCCTCAAGGAGTCTTTCACATCTCGGAAGAACAATACAAATAAGCGACAGTGGTATATCTCCTGGGTCGGGTATAGGCAATAACAGGCTCAGTCTTACAAAATCAACCCTTGGCATACCTGTTATAGGAATAGGTATGCCCACTGTTGTTGACGGTATGACACTCGCTCTTGATTTATTGGGAGAAGAAAGTATTCCGGAAGATATGCTCCCGAAAAAATATAAGGAAAATCTTATTGTAACCCCGAGAGAAATAGATCTTCTTACAATGCGTGCTTCAAAGCTTATAGGAATGGCAATTAATTGTGCATTGCAGGATAATTACAGTTTTGAGGAGCTTGCGTCCCTCGTATCATAATCGTATAAAACCCGTCATAAGCTTTATTATGCAGTTAAAATAGTTGTCGTGGGGGGATGAAATATGAGAATAAATAAAAGCCTTATACGGAAAGCAGGCCTTATTGCAACAGCCTCTCTGCTTATCTGCTCTGCCGCTTTTTGCACGGCGGTTAGGATATGCAGAGTGGGTATTCCTGTTTCAATTAATTCATTTGCGGCCCGTACTACCCTCCCCACCGGTAACAATAATTACCGCATATCTCAGACCGCTTCTTCAGCGACATCAAAAAACAAGGAAAAAACAGAAAGCAGTAATTCCGAAAAATCCGAAATCAGTGAAGAGGAAAACAGCAGTGTACTAAACGAGGCTGTAAAGGAAACCGACAGTCAGCCTGCTCCAACAGAATTTGAAACCTCAACAGTTACAGAGGAGGACATAAAGATATACGATAAAGAGCATGAGGGTGAGGAACAATTTCCTGTACTTGAATTTACGTCAACAGACGGTAACATATCCTATAACGGTGTTCAGGTAAAAAATACCGCATCTAAGGACATAGATATAAAAAAAGAATTGGAGTCCGAGCTTGGATTTACCATTGATAAGTCAGATGAGCCACAGGTTCTTATATATCACACACATACAAGTGAAAGCTTTCTTGATTATGATACAGGCTATTATTATGAAAGCTTTTACCCGAGGAGTCAGGATAAAAGTAAAAATGTCTGCGCAATCGGGGATGAAATAGCAAAGCAGCTCAACGCTGCCGGTATCGTTACAATTCACGACACCACTGTACATGATAATCCAAGCTATAACGGAGCATATGACAGGAGTATGGAAACCATATATAAAAATCTGAAAAAGTATCCGTCTATAAAGGTCGTTCTTGATATTCACCGTGACGGCATAGGGACAGATACACAAAGATCCAAGCCGGTTTTTACGGTAAACGGAAAAAAGGCGGCTCAGATCATGATTCTTGCAGGATATAATTATGATAATGATGAGGAATACACGGACTGGGAGTATAATCTCCGCTTTGCGTTACAGATTCAAAAAACCGCAGCGAAAATGTACCCCGACATGGTTCGACCTCTGAGTTTCGGGGATTTCATGTATAATATGAATGTAAATACGGGTTCTCTGCTAATTGAAGTCGGTGCAGATTCAAACACTGTCGAGGAAGTCCGATACACGGGATATCTACTGGGAAATGTACTCAAAGAGGTCCTTGATCCCGACAAAAAATATGGCACAAAAAATAATTGATTAAAAAGGTGTATAATAATGTGCCGAAAATTTCATTTCAAAGTCTTATTTTTCTGCGATTATGACAGTTTAATATAAAAAAAAATTCTGCTATAATAAAGAAAATGATCCATACAACTACTGGCGGTGAAATAATGAAAAAATTCAAAAGCTTACTTATAACAATAATACTTACCGCTTCCGTATTTTCCGGTTACGGTATAACCTCATATGCGGAGGACAGCGTACCTTCACAGGAACCGTCGGAATATGTCAGCGTTCCCGAGGAAACTGAGTCATCCATACCGGAGCCGTCATATGACCCCGAACCATCATATGAACCCGAACCGGAACCATCACCCGAACCGGAACCATCACCCGAGCCGGAACCATCGTATGAGCCGGAACCGTCATATAACCCAGAGCCTCCCCAGACCGTACCGGAGCCGCCGCAAAAATCTACTCCATCGTATGAACCGGAACCCGAACAGTCATATACTTCTGAGCCTCCACACGAGTCAAACCCGTCATATGACCCCGAACCGTCATATGAGCCGGAACCATCACCCGAACCGGAACCGTCGTATGAATCCGAACAGTCATATACTCCCGTTGAAAGCAGCACTATAAATATAGTTGACCCGTTCAAAGGAATATCGGGAACAAAATATATACTTCCAACGGACAATCCGAATTTCAAGGCCCCCGAAAGCAGTGTTGAAGAACAATCATCCGAGGAAAGCTCTGAGGGCGGAAAGGCGGCGGCGATAATTGATACCACGAGTATGCTTGATATCACACCGACTATTGAATATGATGATCATTCGGCTTTAATATCATATAAACAGGATAATGACAATTCATCTTTTCTTATAGGAATGATTTTCTGGTCTGTAATCGGCGTCATTGTCACTGCCGTTCTCATACTAATACTTAATTTTAAGGGTAATAATACCGAATTTGCATTCAGCAGGAAGAGATATCATAAGGGTATGAATAATTCAACAAAAACCAATAAATATAATATATAATTTTCTGTACGGTAAATATCGCCGCCCATGGTATATCATTATCATGGGCGGCGAATTAATTATGCCTTTTATTCTGTTTCTACAACCGCTATACCCAGGTCATCAAGCTGCTTCTTGTCAACGTCAGCCGGTGCATTTGTCATAGGCTCACTTGCATTCTGTACCTTCGGAAATGCTACAACATCACGGAGTGTCGGAGCCTTGAGCATCTGCATAACAAGTCTGTCAAGACCTATTCCCATTCCACCGTGCGGCGGTGCTCCGTATTTGAATGCATCCATAAGGAAGCCGAACTTATGATATGCATCTTCGTCACTCATTCCGAGCATTTCAAACATTTTATTCTGTAATTCAGGATTTGTTATACGAATTGAACCGCTTGAAAGCTCTGTTCCGTTGAGTACCATATCATATGCCTTCGCATAAACCTCTCCCTTGTTACCGTCAAGCTTGTCAATACAATCATCTGTCGGTGAGGT
>CANRAN010000089.1 GCA_947628595.1 uncultured Clostridia bacterium
ACGGTATCCTCTGATCTTCTTATACACCACGGGTCTCCGAAACGCTGCCAGTCATCGGCAACCTCAACCTGGAAACCGTCAATTATCTCCTGCTTGAACAGACCGTACTTATAGCGTATTCCATAGCCATCAAGCGGTACATCATGTGTAGCCGCTGAATCAAGGAAACAGGCGGCGAGTCTGCCAAGACCACCATTACCGAGAGCGGCATCGTCAATTTCCTCAAACACATTGATATCTACACCTTTATCGGCGAGAAGCTTTGTTGTCTGCTCCAAAACACCAAGATTATACAGGTTGTTATAAACCATACGACCCATAAGGAATTCTGCTGACAAATAGTAAGCTCTCCTCTGATTAGCATGATTTCTCCTGCTTTCAGCCCATTTTTCCGAGATGTCACCCATGATTGCTTTGCCGAGTGCATCATGAAGCTCCGCGGGAGAAAGCTCTCCGAGCTCCTTGCAATACTCGTTCTTTGCTGTAAGCACGAGGTTGTCGATAATGGCATTTTTCTTCATTTTTTTGTCATCCTCCAGCCTTCTGTAATTTTTGGACAAATTATAAAGTTTCTTCGCAAGTTTGGGAGTTGCGGCTCCTTTTTTCATTCTCCAGGTCCAGTTTCCGCCGAGAGTTGACGGTATGTTTATTCTTGCCTCCGACCCAAGGCCGAGGATGTCCTGCATCTGTACTATCGCATAATCGCTTACGCTTGAATAAGCCGTGCGGATAAAGCCCCAGTTATATCCCTCTGTTTTATCAAGGCGACAATATTCCTCTGCAAAAGCCACATCCTTTTCGGATGCCTGACTGAGCCAGCCCATAATGGTATCATTATCATGTGTACCTGTATAGCATACGCTGTTACTCGTATAATTATGGGGAAGATAATTGCTGTCTTCCTTTGAATCAAATGCAAATTCAAGAATTTTCATACCCGGATAACCGGATTCCTCAAGAAGCTTCTTTACGCCCGGTGTCTGAAGACCGAGATCCTCCGCAATTATCGGAACATCTCCCAGACGCTGCTTCATTTTTTCAAAGAATCTCATCTTGGGTCCGTCTATCCACTCACCCTTAACAGCATCCTTTGCGCCATAGGGTATAGCATAGAACTGATCAAATGCTCTGAAGTGGTCTATACGGGTAACATCAAACATTCTTGCCGCACCCGCTATTCTCTTTATCCACCAATCAAAGCCTGTTTCCTCAAGATAGATCCAGTCGTAGAGGGGATTTCCCCAAAGCTGTCCGGTCTCCGAGAAATAGTCCGGAGGACAGCCCGCTACGCAGACGGGTCTGCGTTCATCATCAAGCCAGAACACCTCGGGATTTGCCCATGTATCCGCACTGTCCATTGCCACATATATAGGCATATCCCCGAACAGCTTTATACCGTTTTCATTGGCATATTCCTTGAGTTCTGCCCATTGCTTATAGAACATAAACTGTGTCCATTTCCAGAACATTACGTCCTCATAAAGCAATCTGAGATAGTAATCTATCGTATCGGGATTACGATATTTGATAAGCGAATCCGGCCATTCCGTCCATGCCTTATCATCAAAGAACTTCTTGACCGCCATATACAAGGCATAATCTGTCAGCCAACTGTTCTCATCCCTCATGAAATCCCAAAATTCCTGCTGATTTTTTTGCTTAAAGGCCTCATAAGCCTGTCTGAGCACATCAAATCTCACATTGTATATTCTTTCATAATCAATGTACTGAGAGTTTGAACCCCAATCAATCTTTTTCAGCTCTTCTCTTGTCAGCAAGCCATCCTCGCAAAGCAAATCAAGGTCGATCATATACGGGTTACCCGCATATGTTGAAAACGACTGATATGGTGAATCACCATAGCTTGTCGGACCTACCGGCAGCAACTGCCAGTACTTCTGACCTGAAGCCTTGAGAAAGTCAATAAACTCATAGGCTGCTTTGCCCATTGTGCCTATCCCGTAGGGAGAAGGCAACGAAGTTATCGGCATCAATATGCCTGCACTTCTTGGCATAGATAAATCATCTCCATTCTATTATATTATATTATTCTGATTTTTTCCACGTGAAGTTTGAAATTTTCTTATACTTTTTACATTCGTCATATATTTTATCATAATATTTAAATATAATCAATACTTTTGCACAAATTTTTAGTGTAAAAAAGTAAAAAAAAGCTCTACATTCATTTTTCTTACTCCCTTTCCTGTTAAAAATACCGCAAAAATTACGACAGAAATACTAAATCAAGCATGACAAACATAGAATATATTACAAGAGTTCTGCCATCTCCTTTGCTATTTTCAGAGCATAAATTGAGGAAAGCTCCCTTATTTTATTTCTGTCATTTTTCCCGTTTTCGGAAAAATTAAATTTATATGCCCTGCTTTCCTTTGCAGACACACCTATATATACAAGTCCCACAGGCTTGTCCTCACCTCCGCCTCCCGGACCGGCTATTCCTGTTGTTGAAACCCCTATATCCGCCCCCGAAAGCATTTTTATTCCCTTCGCCATTTCAATGGCAGTCTGTTCGCTGTATTCTGTATATTTGTCAAGCGTTTCCCGTGATACTCCGAGCAATTCATGCTTTATTCTGTTTGAATAAGAGCATACACCACATTCAATAACCTCGGAAGCACCTGATACCTGAGTAATAAATTCGGATATCATCCCGCCTGTCAGGCTCTCGGCGGTTGCTATTTTCAACTTTTTATTTTTCAGCAACTCGACAAGCTGCTGCTGTATGCTTATATTTTCCTGCATTACCTTTCCCCCCGATTATAAACATATAATTATTCTATCATTTTTTGCTCAAAAGCACAATAATTTTGTTGTAAATAACGAAATTATTTATTTATCTATATGGATTTGCGTTTGTTAATATTTTATTAATAATTTAATTTTAAAATTTGTATGGAGTTACAAATTACAGTCAGATACAGAAACGGAGGTATTTATATGCTCAGAAATCTACCACTCGATGATGCTATACTTACAAATGTAATACTTGCTGCTATATGGCATTTTATAACATTTTTACTGTGCACGTCCATTAATACAGGCTTTTTTGATGCCTCCAAGAAAATATATCAGCCTCGAACTTGGGAAAATGACGGAAAGATATATAATGATGTCCTTAAAATAAACCGTTGGAAGGATCTTCTCCCCCAACATATCGGAAAGGACGGCTTTTCCAAAAGTCACCTCACGGATGTGTCTGTTGACTATCTTGACGAATTTATAATGGAAACCTGCCGTGGTGAATGGAACCATAGCATGAATTGTCTTTTTGCAGTTGTTCTCTTTGCAGTAAACGGATTCCTTATGGCAGTAGTCCTATCCCTGCTCCTGCTTGTCGGAAATTTACCCTTTGTCATTATACAGAGATATAACAGGTTCAGACTTCAGAAGCTCCGCAGAATGATTATCCGCAGGAGTGAGAAAATGCGGAACAAAGAAACTTCAGGTGTTGCCGTATAAATTCAGATAATATAAAAGGAATAAAATTATGGATTGGTTTTTTGCAGAAAATGTCGGAGAAGAGGGCAGCACCTACCTTGTTACAGGCGAGGATGCGGTACATATAACAAAGTCCCTGAGAATGTCAGTCGGAGAAGTAATAACGCTTTGCGGAAATGATAAAAAGGAGAGGCTTTGCAGAATTGAACATATTTCTCCCGATGGGGTGCTTGTGAGGGTATGCTCTGCTGAGGAATGTACGCATGAGCCTGATATTGAGGTTACATTATATTTTGCCCTTACAAAGGGAGATAAACCCGAAACCGTAATACAAAAATCAATCGAGCTTGGCGTTCACAGGATTGTTCCCGTTCTGACGGAGAGATGTATTTCACGCCCCGACAATAAAGCTGCACATAATAAGCTGTTGCGGTACCGAAAAATTGCCCTGCAGGCGGCAATGCAGTCACGACGTGGGATAATACCGGAGGTTTCTCCCCTTACTGATCTGCATGAAATCTTGAAAGAGCTTTCATACTATAATAAGGTTATTTTATTCTATGAGGGAGGCGGTGAACCACTGAGAAAGATTATATCCGAAAAAGATAAAAAAATCGCTGTATTCATAGGTCCGGAAGGGGGCTTCGGAGAGTCTGAGGTAGCTTTCCTTAAAGAGAATGGGGCTTTACTTTCCACACTCGGCAAAAGAATATTGAGAGCGGAAACCGCACCTGTTGTGGCACTTGCTGCAATTATGCTGCATACAGGAAACCTTGAATGATCAAACGCAGAGGAGAATAGTCAATGATAGGAATAATCGGAGCAATGGATAAGGAGACAGACGGATTTATTGAAATAATGCAAAATCCGCATGAAAGAATTATCAGCTCAGTTAAGTTTACATCGGGAAAAATATATGGTAAAGATTGTGTTGTTGCCAAATGCGGAATAGGTAAGGTAAATGCAGCGGTATGCGCACAGACAATGATACTTGAATACAATCCTGACAGAATTATAAACAGTGGCATCGCAGGAAGTACATCCGATAAAACACATATAGGCAGTGTTGTAATAGCGAACAATGTAATTCAGCATGATTTTGATACTACTATGTTGGGCGATGAGTCAGCGACACTTTTTCTTCCCGATAATACGAGTATAAAGTATATTCCCTGTGATAATAAGCTTTGCAATGAGCTTGAGCAGACCTGTTCGGATCTTGGAGATATTGATTTTATCATAGGCACCGTAGCAACAGGTGACCAATTTATCGGAACAAGGGAAAGCCGATTTGATATCAATAAATCCTTTGGTGCCATTGCCTGCGAAATGGAGGGAGGCAGCATAGGTCAGGTTTGTTACATAAACAAAATTCCGTTCTGCATACTTCGCTCAATTTCAGATGACAGTACAAGTGATGACAGTGCGGAGGTTGAATATAATACATTTGCAAAATCGGCCGCCGAAAAGGCAATAGAAATAATTACCGCCTATATCAAGAGGATATCACAATGATAAATTTTAAGGGAATAATTTTTGACATGGACGGAGTAATATTCGATTCTGAAAGACTGTATCTCGAATGTTGTATGGAGGCTGCCAAGCTGTTCGGTCTTGATGATATGGAAAATACCTGTCTGTCATGTATTGGTCTGAATACACAAAGAACGCTTGCAAGGTTTTCAGAGGTTTACGGCGAGGATTTTCCCGTGAACAATTTTTGGGATGAGGCAACCTCAAGGTTTGCCGAAAAGGTACAGAATAATCTATTGCCTGTCAAAAAAGGTGCGAGAGAGCTTCTTGAGTATCTCAAAAGTAATAATGTTCCCGTTGCCCTTGCCTCCTCAACTATAACCGAGAGAGTTTGCAGTGAGCTTGCAGCGGCAGGACTTATTGAGTACTTCGATGTTACAGTCGGAGGTGATATGGTAAGGAAAAGTAAGCCAGAGCCGGATATTTTTCTTTTTGCAGCGGATAGGTTAGGAATATCCGCAAAAGATTGCTGTATAATTGAGGACAGCTTTAACGGTGTACGAGCAGCAAACGCTTCGGGGGCATTTGTTATTATGGTTCCCGATCTTATTCAGCCGACTGAGGAAATAGACCGTCTTGCGAATATAGTTTTACCCTCACTTTTGGAAGTTAAAAAATACTTTGAATAGTGCTGTTATACCATAGACCT
>CANRAN010000090.1 GCA_947628595.1 uncultured Clostridia bacterium
TGAGAGCTGAGTTTCTCCCAATCAAGAAATGCTTTTTCGGCATCCTCGAAAGTCTCTGCATTTTCTAAATTATTTTTTATTCTATCTGTGTCCGAAGCAGCCTGTTCGATAACAGGACGTTCATATTTCATTTCGGAAAATTTCATAATTTGCACTCCTCGTATAATATGCTTATAGCTTCATTAAAACTATAAAAACTTACCTTACTATTCTACCCCAAATTTGTATAAAAATCAATCCGAAAAGGTCGCAAAACTATAAAAAATTGGCGAGGAACTTTTGTCCCTCGCCGTTGCATTACCGGTTAATTACTTCTTGAATTAAAAAGTCTGAGAATATAAAGGAAAAGATTGATGAAATCAAGATACAAGTCAAGAGCTGCAATGACAGCACCCTTAGCGAGCAACGCTGAGTCATACTGCATGGATGCATAGTATTTCTTGATTTTCTGGGTATCAAAAGCGGTAAAGCCCACAAAGATAGCAATACCGATCAGAGAAATTACGAGGTCGCTCATTGGAATACCGACAAACATAGAAATCACAATAAAGATTAAAAGACCGAAAAGCCCGAACATCAATATCGTACCAAGCCCTGTAAGATCTCTCTTGGTGAGGTAGCCGTAGGCAGCCATAGCTCCGAATATTCCTGCCGTTACAGCGAATGCGGTAACTGTTACCTGAGGTGTGTACAACAGAAGTACCGGACCGATTGTAAAGCCGTTTACAGCCGAGTATGCGAGAAATATCGCAAGGCAGGCTTTAGGCGGCATTTTTGCAACAAAGAAACCGAGTATAAAAACAAGAACCAACTCTGCAATAAGGGCAACATAATACACAGCAGAATATTTATACATAAATATCATGACACGCATAGGGTCGCTTACAATAGCAAGGCATATTCCGAATGTTATGAGCAGACCGATGAACATCCAACCGAATACCTTTCTTGTATATTCGGCAAGAGAAACCGTAGGCTGACTGCTTGCATAGGGTGAGGGATTGTTATACATTCCTCCTCCGTTATTATTGTAGCCGCCGCCGAAGCTTCCGTTATTATTGTAGCCGCCGCCGAAGCTTCCGTTATTATTGTAGCCGCCGCCGAAACTTTCGTCACCGTTGTAGCCGCCGTAGAAGCCGTTGGGATCATATGAGTTATTGTTCATACGAAAGCATCCTTTCTATATATTATTTTATAGTAGTATATTACTATTTTTACGTTTTGTCAAGGAATTTAAACAAGATTTTTTTACATAAAAATATAATAAAATTTTTAAATTTTTGCAATAAATATTTACATTCAGATCAGAATTTTTCAAGGAAGCTGTGCATTTCTCCATCAGTTTTATATCCCGGAAAGGTATCAAGATGTACCTTATGGATACTTCCGAAAATATTCTGCTCAATGTCGGGGTTGGTTTTCTTTAGTTCCCTTATGAGCATTTTGATTTCCCGGCGTTTGCTGATTTGCAGGTCATTTGCAGAGTTTTCGCTTTGCTCCGTAAAACGGCAGGCACATTGCAGAAATTCAAGATGATTATATTCTTTCCATGAAATAATACTGTCCTCATGTATGCAATACATGGGTCGTATCAGCTCCATGCCATCAAAGTTTTTACTGTGAAGCTTAGGAATCATAGCCTGAAGCTGCGCACCATAAAACATCGCCATGACTGTTGTTTCTATAACATCCGAAAAATGATGTCCGAGGGCAATTTTATTGCAGTCCAGTTCCTTAGCCTTGGCGTACAGATTACCCCTTCTCATTCTTGCACAAAGGTAACAGGGATATCTTTCACTTTTATTTGCAATATCGAATATATTGGTTTCAAAAATCGTTATAGGAATATTGAGGAGTTTTGCATTTTCTTCTATTTTAAGTCTGTTTTCGGGGTTATAGCCGGGATCCATAACGAGAAAGACAAGCTCAAAGGGAACATCACTGTATCGCTGCAAAAGCTCCATAAGCTTTGCCATAAGCATTGAATCTTTTCCGCCGGAAATACATACGGCAATTCTATCGCCATTTTGTATAAGATCATAATGCTTTACCGCACGTATAAAGGGGTTCCATAGCTGCTTACGGTATTTTTTTGTAATGCTTTGTTCTATCAGCTGGTATGGTTTAAATTCTCTTTTCATTATTATGCAACTCCCGATTATTTATGCTTTTTGCTGTCGTATTCCAGTATATCCTTTATTATCTCACCTGCGATAATAAGTCCGGCAACTGACGGAACAAATGCTGTCGATCCGGGGATATTTCGTTTTCTTCCAGTCGGTTCTTCCTCCTTATTTTCTTTGCACGTACATAATGGCTGCTCCTTGGAATATACGACCTTGAGCTTTTCAATTCCTCTTTTTCTGCATTCGCTGCGGATAATTCTTGCAAGTGGGCAAACGGACGTGTCATATATATCGGCAATCTCAAGGGCTGTGGGGTCTGTTTTATTTCCTGTTCCCATTGAGGAGATTATGGGTGTCCCTACCTTATTTGTATTTTCTATAAGCCCAAGCTTGCCCGTTACAGTGTCAATGGCATCAGCAACATAATCATATTGTGAAAAGTCAAATTGCCCCGAGGTTTCGGGAAGAAAAAAGGTTTTATAAGTCCTGACCGTACATTGCGGATTTATATCAAGTATTCTTTCCCTTGCGACATCAACCTTATATTGTCCGATAGTGCTTGAAAGTGCTATTATCTGTCGGTTTATATTGCTCTCGTCTACTGTGTCATTGTCGATAATATCAAGCTTGCCTATTCCCGAACGAGCCAAAGCCTCGACGACATAGCTGCCTACTCCGCCTATACCGAAAACAGCAACATGAGCCGCTCGCAGTTTTTCCATTGCCGCACTTCCGAAAAGTAATTCCGTCCTTATAAATCTGCCCGTCATTGCTGATTTCCCCCGATTATTTGTTACGAAGATATTATAGAGTTATTTTTTTGTATTGTCAAGTAAAAACGTTGACGGTATTTCTGTTAATAGGTAATATATAAAAAGATTTAAAAAAGAATTGACATTTATGTTTGAAAATTATATAATTGTCATTGATGTGTTTTGTCAGTATGCCGATAAATGTTGGCAAATTGACAGGATAAAGAATAAAATTTGGAGGATACCCTAAATGAAACGAATTGGTAAACCGGTGTTCTTCATTGTATTTTTTCTGATACTCTTTCTGGTATATACATCGGTTTTCGGTATATATGGCGAGAACGGTGACTATAAGCTGACATACATCAAGGGTATTCAGGATATACGATGGGGCATCGACATTAAGGGAGGCGTTGAGGCAGTATTTGCACCCGAAAAGGGAGTAGATGCAACAGACGATCAGATGAATGCTGTTAAATCTATCATTGACCTTCGTTTGGTAAATCAGAATATAACCGACTACGAAATTTATCCCGACTATTCAAACGATAGAATAACGGTACGTTTCCCGTGGAAATCGGACGACACGGAATATGATCCGGGCGAGGCTATAAATGAGCTTTCGTCAACTGCTCAACTTGTATTCCGTGGTGGTACAACAGAGGACGGCGAGGAGATTTTAACCGGTAAGGATGTAAAGAATGCCTATGTAAGTAATATACAGGGTTCAAACGGTACATATCAGAAGGTTGTAAGTCTTGAGTTTTCTGACGAAGGTAAGACGAAGTTTGCCGAAGCTACAGAAAAGTATCTCAATCAGCAGATTGGGATATGGATGGATGACACCTGTATTTCGGCACCAACGGTACAAAGCGTTATTTCCGACGGGAACTGCTATATAGACGGCGGTGCGGAAGGCTTCACAACAGAGGATGCCACGGCACTTGCAAATAAGATAAATGCCGGCGCACTTCCGTTCAACCTTTCCGTTGAAAGCTACGGTACAATCAGTCCGTCTTTGGGAACGTATGCACTTACGGCTATGGCTTATGCGGCTGTTGCGGCACTTGCATTTATACTTCTGTTTATGTGCATAGTTTACAGACTGCCCGGCTTTATTGCATTTGTTGCACTTCTCGGACAGCTTGCAATTTCCGTTATGGCGGTTTCGGGATATTTCCCGGTTTTTGCAAGCTTTACAATGACAATACCGGGTATTGCGGGTATGATACTCTCAATCGGTCTTGGTGTTGATGCGAATATCATAACGGCGGAAAGAATAAAGGATGAGCTGTGGACAGGAAAGACACTTGACGGCTGTATATCCAACGGTACAAAGGGAAGCCTTGCAGCTATCATAGACGGTAATATCACCATTATAATTGTTGCGGTTATACTTATACTTGTATTCGGTCCGGCAAATATATTCTCAGCATTGTTTGGAGTTTCAACAACCGGTCTGATATATGCATTCGGTTATACCCTGCTTGTAGGTGTAATTGCTAACTTTATAATGGGTGTGGGTGCTTCAAGACTTATGCTCCGCTCTGTTTCGGGACTTAAATTCCTGAGAAATAAAAGATTATATGGAGGTAAGAAGAAATCATGAGACAACGATTCCATATAGATTTCATCAAGAACTCTAAAATCTTTTTCTGCTTTTCCCTTGGGATAATGCTTGTCTGCCTTGTACTGAATATTTTTGTGATACCTACACGTGTTGATATACAGTTTACGGGTGGTGCAATAGTAAAGTACAGTTACAGCGGCAATCTTGATGAAAAAAAAGTTTCCGATGCTGCCCAGAAGGCAACCAAAGAAACAATATCCTTTACATTTTCCGAAAATCTTGCATCTTCTGATTCCAACAGCCATATGGTAGCACTTGAATTTACAAATTCAAAGGCAATCAGTGTTGAGGAGCAGGATGAGGTAACGGATGCTCTTACAAAGGCCTTTCCTAAAAACAATTTTAAGGTTGAGGAATCATCATCTGTTGATGCGTCAAAAGGTGCGAACTTTTTCTATAAATGTCTTGCGGCGGTTATACTTGCGGCAGCAATTATAATAGGATATATTGCGATAAGATTTAAAAAGATCGGCGGTCTTTCTGCCGGTGTAATGGCAATAGTTGCGTTAATCCACGACCTTGTCATAGTGTATTTTGTATTTGCGATGTTTAATATGTCACTTGATGATAATTTCATTGCCGTTGTACTTATGATTCTCGGTTATTCGGTAAATGACACAATAGTAATATACGACAGAATAAGAGAAAACAGACGAAAGATGGGTCCGAAAGCAACTACGGCGGAGGTAACAAACGCAAGTATAAACCAGTGCTTTACAAGAACGATCTGTACAAGTATCACAACTATCGCCGCAATCGGTTCTGTGCTTGTTGTTTCGCTTATTTTCAATATCGATTCAATAATAAGCTTTGCACTCCCAATGATGATAGGTCTTGTTTCCGGTTGTTATTCTTCAATATGCATAGCTACTCCGCTTTGGGTAATGTGGAAAAATCACCGTGATAAGAAGAATGCCGAAAAGGATAAGAAGGGAAGTAAAAAAGCAGCTAAAGATTCCAAAAAAAAGACGGAAAAAGCATAATATAGTTTTGATATCAGACAGCAATTTCCATGGGGGAGTTGCTGTCTGATGTTATATATAATCTTTTGAAATACATTTATATTGAATTTTAAAAAAACATTATATTAAGCTGTTTGGATTTTAAGGAGGGTGAATATGATGAAAGACTGGC
>CANRAN010000091.1 GCA_947628595.1 uncultured Clostridia bacterium
AATGTATGTAAGCGATGACATGATAAGTTTTTCCTACAAGGGAGGTGCTTTGGGAGGTATTCAACTGAAGGATTTTGACCCGTATATGAACGGTACCTAAAAATATAAAAACCGATACCGCAAGCCTTTCGTAAAACTCAGAATAAGCCGCTCTGACTGTTTAACCTAAATAGGCAAGAAGTCCCCCGCTTCTAAAAATGACAAACTCATCTCTCGTTCATCGGGTAAACTAACGGTCGAGCCATATAATAGTTGACCTGAGTAAATTAGTTACGAACTGACAGCGGCGGCACGCCGAGAGCGATAACCAAGCCGTAATACAGAGAATTACGAAAGGAGAACGGATTAGAGGCAATCATTCCTCTATGATAAGGGTGTCAGGTATCCTCTTTTTCCCGTAACCAGTCGGGATGTAAAATGTGCAAAGTCAGTTTTGCGGACAGCCTGAAATAACCGTGGGACACACGGGGTTAGCTCGTCGATACTGTACAGACTACTGTACTTGAGCGAGAAGCCCCCGCCTCTAAGCGAAGCGTAGGCGGCGGGAGTATGTCACATAAACCGCACTGATTTAAAATCACACGTCACGAAATTCCGAAGAGATAAGGGAAACAGCTTTATCCATTGCTTCTGCCTCGTCTGCACCGTTACACGTAAGATCAATTTCCGTTCCGCATTTTATGCAGGCAGTCATAATACTTAAAATACTTTTTGCATTGACCTCATCATTATCCGTTATTATGGTTATTTCACATTCATATTTTCCCATTTCCTCGGCAAATATCGCAGCAGGGCGCATATGAAGTCCCTCGGGATTGCGTATAGTTATCTTTCTTGAAATCATTTCTTCCTCCTTTATTTTCCTTGCCAAACTCCTTATCAAAGTATTCAAACTCAACCAACTGAACAGTATTATAACATATTTTTATATGGAATAGAAGATGTTTTTTGGATATTATTATAATCCCTTTTAAAAAAAATTAAAAAAATATTTTTATGTATTGCAATATAAAAGAAAAAGGTTTAAAATATTAGTGTGTTATCCGACCGGATATGCAGTCGGACGGGAATTTTAATATCGGGTTAGCCCGATTTCATTTTTTTCTAAGACGGTAAAAGAAAAGGCACAGGGGGAATAGAAATGGCAACCAAATTTGACAGAATATCGGGAACCGATGCAATTTTTGACAGCAGGGAATATCTGGATGATTCAGTGGTATTTAATTCAATAGAATCCGCAAGGATAGAATGTAACTATGATATGTATTCGGATCACAAAAATGTAATTATACTTACTGCTAAAAGGGGTCACAAGGTTTGGCTATGGACTTCCTCGACGATAAAGGATGATACAAATAAGCTTATAGATATTTGCCGCTTTATACGTGATTGTAAAGTTCCTCATGCGGAAATATATCTCAAGCATGATGTTGCGGAAAATTTTTCGGACCTGTATGCACTGGCAACATTGGAACTTAACTATGTTGTTAAGGATGAATATTCCCTTGCGGTTTATGAATATGACGGAGAAAAGCTCCCGGAGTCTGAAATTTCTGATGATGAAAAAATTATACGCATAGATAAGGATAATGAAGAACACGTTAAGCTTGTAACGGATTTCTACCGTGCGTTGTCGGATGAATTTGGTTGGAATAATAAATTTGACCGTAAGGTTAATGAATATCTTAATATGGAGCTTTATGCACTTGTAAAGGACGGAAAAATGATAGCAAATGCGGCAATAGGAAGTCCGACCGAGAAGTATCTAAGGATAAAATCCGTTGCTGTACTTGAAAACGAACGCGGAAAGGGCTATGGTCATAAAATGTGTGTGTTCGTTGTTAATAAAATAAAGGAACGTGAACGTACGCCCATGCTTTATGCACATGTAGGTAATGCGTCTGCTGTTGCTTTATGGAATAAGACAGGCTTTAAGATAAAGGATAAGCTTTATCTGATAAAGCTTGAAAATAATTGAAACAGCCATGTGTCAATAAAAACCCTTCGTTCTGTATCTGAACGGGGGGTTTTATGGTTTGTCGAGGATAATTTGAGAAACCTCATTATTGAAAATATTGGCGGAAATAATACGAATTTCACTTTTATATTAAAGCAATATATGATATACTATAATTATGTAAAACTGAAAAATGATTGGAGATGTAGGAATGTCTGAATTTGTACAAAGAAAAATCTGTGACGGTGTTACATTTGGAAGTATTACAGATGACAGATTTAAAATAGGGAGATTAAGTGCAACCCTTTTGGTTCCGCTCAGCAGACAGACGGCGGCTGCCAATGCACTTTTAGCCTGTGTATTGACGCGTTCATGCAAAAAATATCCGGATTTTACTTCACTAAGCAGGAAGCTTGACAGTCTTTATGGTGCGGCGCTCTATCCGGCTGTCAGACAAATCGGAGATTATCAGGCACTTACAATAGCTGTTTCCGGATTGGACGATATATATACTCTCGATGGGGAAACAGTTTCGGCAGAGCTTGCGGATTTGCTTTCGTCAATAATATTCGAGCCGAATGTCAATAACGGGCTTTTTTCCGATGAGGATATAGAACAGGAAAGGCGTCAGCTTATCGAAAGTATCGATTCCGAATATAATGATAAGCGTTATTATGCTATAAAACGCTGTATTGAAAATATGTGCGGTGAGGAACTTTATTCAATAGGTCGTGTCGGCAGCAGACAGGAGGTTGAGCTGTTGAAAAATGCTGATGTTTATTCTGCATGGGAAAGTCTTCTTTCCAACGCTCGTGTTGAGCTTACAATGCTCGGCAGTGCCTCGCCCGACAAGGCATATGAGGGCTTTTCCGAGTATTTCGGAGATAAGCCGAGGATGATAACCGAACTTGAACACGTGGATGTTATGCCGACTGGGGTTAAATATGTCTCAGAAAATCAGGATCTGTCACAGTCTAAGCTTGTTATGGGATTCAGATGTAATTATGATAATGATGATAGAGCAGCATTGGAAAATTCTCTTATGTCTGCCGTTCTCGGAGGAACACCGACATCCAAGCTTTTTCTTAATGTCAGGGAAAAGCAGAGCCTTTGCTATTACTGTGTCAGCCGTGTTGATAATAATAAGGGTATTTTGCTTATAGACAGCGGTGTTGAAACCGAAAATATAGAAAAAACAAAGGATGCCGTTCTCGAACAGCTTGAGCTTCTTAAAAAAGGAGATATAAGCGATGAGGAACTTATTAATGCAAAGCTTGCAGTTAAAAACTCGCTTATGTCATCGCTCGATAGTCTTGCCGCACTTCAGAATTTTTATATTGGCGGTATTATGAGGAAAAATCAGCTTACGCCGGCAAGAGCCGCAGAGTTTACGGACGGAATTTCAAAGGAAAGAATAATTGAGCTCGCAAATAAAGTACAGCTTGATACAGTATTTACACTTAAAGGAAACTGATAGGAGGTGTTTGCCGCTGAGGCGGCTGTTATATGGAATTTACCAAGATTACAAATAAACGTATGAATGAAGAATATTACCGCATGAAGCACAGCTCCGGACTTGAAATTATTGTATATCCCAAAAAAGGCTTTAATTCCACTTATGCAAGCATAGGAACAAAATTCGGCTCGGTATATTCAAAATTTATGTTTAATGGGAGGGAAATAACCGTTCCGGACGGTACGGCTCATTATCTTGAGCATAAGCTTTTTGAAAGTGAGGACGGCGATGCTTTTTCAAAATATGCCAAGGTTGGAGCATCTGCAAATGCATTTACCTCGTTTGATATGACCTGCTATCTTTTTTCCTGTACGGACAATTTCAAGGAATCACTTGAGATACTTCTTGACCTCGTTCAATCACCATATTTTACCGATGAAACTGTCGCAAAAGAGCAGGGAATAATTTCTCAGGAGATAAAGATGTATGATGACAGCCCCGATTGGAGAGTAATGATGAATCTGCTCACCGGTCTTTATCATAATCACCCCATAAATAAGGATATTGCGGGAAGTGTTGAAACCATTGCAAAAATAACTCCGCAGATACTTTATGAATGTTATAACAGCTATTATAATCTCAATAACATGGTTCTTGCGGTTGTGGGTGCGGCAGATCCGTATGAGGTTCTTAAAATAGCAGATGAAAAGCTGAAACCAAGCGAAAAAGTTGACACAAGGGTTATTTTCCCCGATGAACCGTACGATGTAGTAGAGTCATATACTGAACAGATTCTTCCTGTCGGAGTGCCGCAATTCCAGTTAGGCTTCAAGGAAGACAGTACGGATAAATATGCCACGAATAAGGAGCTTATATGTACAAGCATAATGCTTAATGCCTTTATAGGAACAGGCTCGGAGCTTTACCGAAGACTCCTTGATGAAAAGCTTATAAATTCAAGCTTCGGAAATGAATATCTTGAGGGTCTTGGATATCGTTCGGTTATTTTATCGGGAGAATCCGCCGATCCCAAAGCTGCCTCTGAAATTATATGTGATGCTGCTGTGAAGCTTCATAGAAATGGAATATCCCGCGGGGACTTTGATAATGCGAGAAGGGCGGTATTCGGAATATTTGCAGCAGGCTTTGATAGTAAGCAAAGTATTGCATCCGAGCTTATAAACGGTCATTTTACAGGTAGAGAAATATTTGAGCCTGCCGAAATTATAGCCAATGTTACACCGGATGATATAAACGAACGTCTTGAACGTCAGCTTGATGTTGATAATTGTTGTTTGTCTGTTGTGAAATCAGAATAAAGTGTATAATGTTCCCGAATTGGAGGATTGGAAATGTTCAATGTCAGCTTCCCGAAATTGGGACTAAGCTTTAATATAAACAGAGTTGCTTTTTCAATAAACGGTTTTGAGGTATATTGGTACGGCATAATAATCGGTGCAGGCTTTTTGCTTGCACTGCTGTTTGCCATGCTAAGTATTAAAAGGTATAAAATAAACGGTGACAGCTTTTTTGACTGTGTGCTTGCAGGTCTTATTTTCGGAATAATAGGTGCGAGATTATATTATGTCATTTTCAGATGGAGTGACTATGCATCAAACCCTATGGAGATATTTGCCATACATAAGGGCGGACTTGCAATATACGGCGGTATAATCGGAGGACTTGGTGCGGCTTGTATTGTTGCAAAAATAAAAAAAATGAATATTCCGGCAATACTCGATATAGGAGGTATGGGATTCCTTATCGGACAGGGTATAGGAAGGTGGGGAAATTTCATAAATCAGGAGGCTTTCGGAACGCCTACTGATCTTCCTTGGGGGATGGTAAGCGAAAATACAGGCGGAGTTCCCGTTCACCCATGTTTCTTATATGAATCGTTGTGGTGTCTTATAGGCTTTGGTGTTTTGTTTGTTATAAGTCTGAAATGGAAAAAATTTGATGGGCAAATGTTCATTTTATATCTGATATGGTACGGACTGGAGCGTATGATAGTTGAGGGATTGCGTACAGACAGCCTGTATGTGCCGTTCTTGAATCTGAGAGTATCTCAGATCCTGTCGGCTGTTCTGGTAATTGTAGGAATTGTTCTGTTGATTATTAATCTTAAAAAGGCAAAAAAGGAAAGTGTGACACACAGCGAATACTAAAAAATGCAGTAAAGGAGATTATAAAAATGGCCAAGATAATAAGCGGAAAAGAGGTATCT
>CANRAN010000092.1 GCA_947628595.1 uncultured Clostridia bacterium
CCGTTTGCCCGTATTATGGGACTTGACGGTGCGATACTCACAGGCTTTATCCTCGGATTTCCGGCAAATGAAATTGTCCTGCCGACTACGCTTATGATATACCTTAGCAACGGTACTATGACGGATTACGGAAGTCTTACGCAGCTCCATGATATTCTTATAAGTAACGGGTGGACAATCAAGACAGCGGTATGTACTCTCATTTTTACCCTTATGCATTTTCCATGTTCGACTACTTGTATTACGATAAAAAAAGAAACAGGCAGTATCAAATGGGCCGTTCTGTCCTTTATATTGCCTACGTTATGCGGTATTATATGCTGTATGGCAGCAAATTTATTGTTTACAATAATTTGACGGCGGTGTGGTGTGTGTAAGGGTGTGTCGTGAGTGGCTCATCAAAGCCACTCCGTCACAAAATACTTAGTGACAGCAAACCGGACAGGCAGTTTGTCTTAATCATCAGGAAAAGATATCATTACACTTTTCCCGTCATATCCACATTCCGTGTTCGGAAAAATCTTCCTCGCCTGCTCAATTCCCTCCTCCGGCTCAGTAACCGCCGGGCTGTAATGTGTAAGCCACATCTCCTTTACATCGGATTCAAGTGCGAGTCTTGCCGCCTCCGAATATAACATATGCCCGGTTTTCTTCGCTCTGTCAAGCTTTTCCGGCTCGTAATAAAGCCCCTCACATATGAATAAGTCTGATTTTTTCGCATATTTCACTATATTTGCGGTAGGTCTTGTATCTGTACAGTATGTTACCTTTACGCCACGTCTTTCGCCGTCAGATACCATATCGTATGTGTAAAGCTTATCCCCGTACACAGCTTCGCCGTTCTTTTGCAGACTGTTCCACAGTTCCATCGGAACATTATTCATTCTCGCTTTGTCTATATTGAATTTTCCCTTTCTCGGAAGTACAAAGGAATATCCCACACATTCCGTGCTATGTTTCACTTCAAACGGAATTATTTCAATATTTCCGCATCTTAGGTCATTATCCCCAAATACCTCGGCAAATTTTATCCCAAACGGCAAATTCGGAGCAATAACACAAATACTCCTTACGACCTGTTCGATTCCCCTCGGACCGACAATAGTTACCGGTTCCTCTCTTCCCTCATTTCCCATTGAAAGCAGAAAACCGGGGAGTCCCGATATATGGTCGGCATGGAAGTGAGTTATACATATCACATCTATCGGTTTAAACTTGCAGGCTGTGTTTTTCAGGGCAATCTGAGTACCTTCTCCGCAATCGACAAGGATCGAATGTCCCTCACTGTTTATTATACATGATGTAAGCCACCTCTTCTTGAGGGGCATCATCCCTCCCGTTCCGAGCATTGTAACATTAAGCATTCTTTACCCTCCATTATTATCAGTAAAAAGCTTATCGCAAAGCTTTGTAAATTCATCATATGTCATTATACAATTAAGGACATCAAGCAAAGCATTGGCTGTCATATTTTCGGGCAATGATAAACATTTCTTGAGCCTGTGTCTGTTTTCATTTGAATTATACGTACCTGTTAATCCGTATTCAAAAAAATCTGCCTTTGTAATGTCCTTTTTTTCCCTGACAAAACCCTCAGTTGTTTCACACTCTATCCCCGATGCAGCTATGGCTTTTTTCAGAATATCATCCGAAATGCCCTCAACCCCCAGCTTTCCCTCCTTTGAGGGCTTATCCTTTCTTTTTTCCTTTCCGAGTATATCCGGTATATATGCGTTATGTATTTTATTTGCGGGTACAATGCCCTTGAGAAAATTCCTTATAACAAAGCCTGCTCCGTCACTGTCTGTCAGAATTAATATTCCCCTCGTATCGGCAAGTCGTCTGATCAGAAGCTGCTTTTCCTTATTCTTAAATACTCCGAAGCCGTCGGTCGTTACAATAAGTCCGTCAATAAAGTTTGATAATCTTATTTTATCATATTTTCCCTCGACAATCACAGCTTCCTTTATTTTTATCATACTCTACCGCCTCTCCTGACTGCAAGCAGCAGCTTTGCTGTCAATACCTCTATAACAATCCGTGGATCAGATCTTGTACTTTTAAGCTTTATATCCGCTTCAAGTATTGCTTCAAATATTTCCCTCAATGATTCCTTGGAATACCTTGAGCCTGCCGTATCTGCTCTTTTCAAAAGAAAGCTTCTCCTGCCGTAATTAAAATCCTCGGCAACCTCATTTATACCCCTTCCTGCCTCGGACGCTGCCTTCATTCTGTACATATCTATAAATGACGAGCTGAGAATTGACAGAATAACCTCGGGCGGTTCGTTTTGCTCAAAGAGGAGATCGAGCTGTCTGTATGCTGCATTAAAATCATTTTTTGCTATACAATCGGATAAAGCAAAAATGTTTGATTCTGTATTCCGAATGCAGAGCTTTTTTATAATTTCCTCGTTTATCTCTCTGCCGTCGGCATATGCACAAAGCTTATCCGTTTCATTTTTTAATGTATTGAGGTCGTTTCCGACATAGGATATTATTTTTGATGCATTAATACGGTCTATTTTACATCCACCCTTTTCGCACCATGACATTATCCTATTGCGGAGTGCTGTTTCATCAAGCTTTTTAAGTTCGAGGACATTCCCTGCCTTTTCTGCAAATGCTATGAATTTTGTAAGCTTATTGCTCTTTTTCTTACTGTCAGGCATGAGCGTAGGCATGGTAAACACGAGCACCGTGGTAGGTGCTATATCCGAGCAAAAGGCTTCAAGCTGCTTATAATCCCCCTCGGATAGGGAATTTATGTTATAATCCGTTACGCACACACATTTTCTTTCAGTAAACATTGGAAGCTGCTCCGCTGCATTAAAAATATTTTCGAGCGGTGTTTCAGAATTGAATTTATATAAATCAAATTCAGACGCTTCCTTTCCCACTGCCGCTGAAATCAGTGCATCCGTGTATTTACGGACAAGATATTTTTCATCCCCATATATCATGTATAAATTACTTAGTTTATCAGAAGAAAGCTCCTTACGGAAACTTTGCTCATTCAGCTTAGCCAATATCCTTCCCTCCTCACAGTCACTTCACCGTTGTTATAGGCTCTTACAGCAATGTTTCCGAGACCTGCGGTATAGTAAATACTGCTCTCATTGTTTTTGTTATAAATTTCCATAGACTTTCCCATATCCTCCGACTTATCGGAAATAATTACATTTTCCGCATTAACAGAGCCGACATTCTGCGGTATTCCCTCTACTGTAAGATAATCGACATTAAGCCACTTCTCAGGCAGAAGGCTGCAATCTGTTGCACTACTGCATATAAGAAAATCATTACCGTATAATTCAAAATACAAGGCACAGCAGTTATTGGTATTGTGAATATTTATATCCACTCCACCTATGTGTACAGTTTCAATTATATCATCATCGGTACTTCCGTATATAACGCCTCGACATTTTTTTGAAAGACGATACATACCCTCATTAAGGCTCTCTTCATTGTATATATGAGCAACCTCAACTGTATATTTTTCAAGTATATCCGAGGCATAACCGCTTGTATTTATATCATCACCGTTAATAAGCATATAATCTATATCGACAATTCCGCTGTCACTCAGATAATTTTCTATATTATAGGATTTATCATAGCTGCCGCCGCAAAACAGTACCGACGTTTTGTCATCATATGACATAAGAACCGTCAGACCCTCTCCGCAGTCCATGATACTCAGCTTTACACTGTCCTGTTTTATTATTTTTTCCGCAATAAAGCCCACACTGAAAACCAATATAACACCCCCGGCACATAATGCGGCAAGAATAAGCTTTCTGCCCTTGTATAGTAACAAAAGCACAACAATAAGAATTACAGCCGCAATTATACATATCGGTACAAATTCCTCTGTAAGTCTTATCACAGCTAACGGAAGTGAAGAAATATATTTAGCAACGCTTATTATGTAATTCGTAAGCAGTCCGCTCAGCAGTACAAAGGGCATTTCAAGAAATGCAAATATAACACTTATCCTTAACAATACCATTATCAGTGAAGTAAAGATAAGGACTGATGCAGCCGTGCTTATCAGAATATTTGTAATCAGCGTATATAGTGCAAAGCTTTTGAAATATATAAGTATAATTGGAGCAGAAGGAACAATCGCACTCAGGCTTATTGATACAATTGATACCAACCCGCACAGCAGTATTCTTATAATCATCGAAACACTGCCAAATTTTTCTGTACTTTCGTTCTCATTGGGATATATACACTTTTTAAGAAATGAATTGATTTTTCCGCCCCAGAGGATAATTCCGAGTGTTGCGGAAAACGAAAGCAAAAAGCTAACATCCACAGCGGTATAGGGATTCAGAAAGCAGATTATCAAAGCCGCAAGTCCGAGCGAATTGAGAGAGTCTGCCTTTTCCGATATTACCTTACCGAACAAAAACAGAATCTGCATTATGCCTGCCCTTATGACAGGCGGTGTAAAGCCCACTACCGCCATATATAAAAATACAAACACTGTACAAATAAATGCAGCTGCTCTTTTTCTTCCCATACAGATAAAGGTAAGAAAGATCATCATAAGCTGAGTTATTACGGCAAGGTGAAAACCTGATACAGCTATAATATGGGATATCCCTGAGTTACGGAAAGCAGATATACTTTCGTCATCCAATCTGCTCTTATCTGCAAGAAGCACTGCACTGACAAAACCTGCCTGCTCCTCCGGAAGCTGAGCATTTATCGTGTCAAGCATATATTTCTTAATACGAAGTGCGTAGTAATACAGTGGTTTACTTTCATTTTGTACTATTTTTATCCCCTTATAAATATCTATATTACCTGTAAGAAAATTTTCTCTTGAAATATTATAATACTTATAGGAATCATCCGACTGCGGATAGATATTTACAGTTGCCGTAATCGTATCATATAAATCTGCACGAATCGCCTTTTGGGAGGATAGAAGTATTTTTGTATGCTGTACTGTATCAGGTAAGGATATCTGTGAGGTTTCAATTTTATAATAGGTTTTTCCGTTATTCTCATACGGCAAATCGCATATTTCCCCTGTTATAACAGCAGACTTGCCATATAGCTCTTCTGTCGGCTTAATATAAACCGCATTAAAACACATAAGCCACAAGAGTGCTGCAACAGCTGTGATACATACAGCAGGAAGAATAATATTCCTCCTCGCTTTTCTGCATTTGAGGAATATAGCTGCAAGACATACAAAAACAGCAATCAATGCCGGGAGCTTATCAAGACCGAGGAAAAAAGAAACCACAACAACCGCAAGATATGTAAAGCCTATCACTGCAAGGGGTCGCTCCATTATATTATCCTCCGAATTTAAAAATCACAAGCATTTATAGCAAAAAATGTTTTTCTTTTATTTATTACATTTCTTTTACCTTATTCTGTCTGTTTTATTGTACAGAAAAAAATCATCAAGTTCGACAAAATTCATTTCAACTCATCACTTTAGTCATCTAAGACAGTATATCATAATATGTATAAAAAATCAATCTGAATATTACACTGTGTGTCGATATACATACAAAAATGAAACAACTGCGTTCCGGGATATGT
>CANRAN010000093.1 GCA_947628595.1 uncultured Clostridia bacterium
TTTTAGGCTCACGTATTATTCTTTCAATAACTCCGAGCTTGAAAAGATCCTGAGATGTAAGCTTAAGACATTCTGATGCTTCCGCCGTCTTGCTTGAATCTTTCCAGAGTATGCTTGCACAGCCCTCGGGTGATATTACCGAATATATGGCATTTTCAAGCATCCATACCTCATCTGCAACAGCAAGTGCCAAAGCTCCTCCGCTTCCGCCCTCGCCTATGAATATGGATAAAATCGGAGTTCTGAGCGTCATCATTTCCATAAGGTTTTCGGCTATAGCCTGTCCCTGACCTCTCTCTTCTGCACCTATTCCGCAATATGCTCCGGATGTATCAACAAAGCATACAACCGGACGTCCGAATTTTTCAGCCTGCTTCATGAGTCGGAGAGCCTTGCGGTATCCCTCCGGGTGAGCCGAACCGAAATTTCTTTCCATACGCTCCTTGAGATTACGTCCCTTTTCAAGTCCGATAACCGTAACAGGTTTTCCGCAAAGCTCCGCAATTCCGCCTATCACTGCCTTATCGTCCGCAAAGCGTCTGTCACCGTGCATCTCAATAAAGCTGTCACCGAATATTCTTGATATATAATCAACGGCTGTCGGGCGATTATTGGCTCTTGCAGCAGTTACACTATCAAATGCACTCATCCTTTTCGCCCTCCTCCGTATTTATTTTATTTGAATGAAGTCTTAGTATCTTTGCCAATGTTTCCTTCATTTCCGCCCTCGGCACAACCGCATCGACAAAACCTTTCTCCAGAAGAAACTCAGCTGTCTGAAAATCCTTCGGCAATTTTTGTCTTATCGTCTGTTCTATCACCCTCGGACCGGCAAAACCTATAAGTGCTCTCGGCTCGGAGAGGATAATATCTCCCTCCATAGCAAAGCTTGCCGTAACACCGCCGGTTGTGGGATCCGTGAGAACCGTTATGTACAAAAGCCCCGCATCACTATGAAGCTTAACCGCACCGCTTGTCTTTGCCATCTGCATAAGGGAAAGTATGCCCTCCTGCATCCTTGCTCCGCCCGATACGGTAAATACAACGACAGGAAGTCTGTGTTCTGTAGCATACTCAAACGCTCTTGTGACTTTCTCCCCCGTAACCGTTCCCATTGAACCCATCATAAACTGTGAGTTCATCACGGCAAGAACAACAGGATATCCCCCTATCTTTGCAAGACCTGTTATAACGGATTCATTCTCTCCGCTGTTCAGCCTTGCATTTTTGAGTTTACGGCTGTAATCGGGAAAATCTATTATATTTTCGGAAATCATTTCCTTATCAAATTCCTCAAAGCTTCCCTCGTCCACCGTCCACTCGATACGCTGTCTTGCAGCTATGCGGAAATGATATCCGCATTTCGGGCAGACCTTATAATTTTCATTCAGATCCGCAGAAAGCACGGGAGTTTTGCATACAGGACATTTCACCCATAATTCATCGGGAATATACGGGCGATTATCAACAGCATCTCCCTGATTTTCAAGTTCATTTTTCGGCTTCAAAAAATTAAATAAATCTGACGTATTCAATTTACACCCTACCTATCCCCGCAGATATCGGCTCACGCCCATGCGGATAATATCGGAGGCTTTCACTCCCCGATAACTTTGCCCATATTTATGCCCGTCTCAGGAATTTTTCTTTTCCATACGCTGACGACGTTCTTCCATAAAGCCTGTTGTATATTCTCCCGAAACAAAAGCGGGATCGGAGAGTATATCTATATGAAGATCCCTGTTATGCTTTATTCCGTTAATTGTAAGCTCACTGAGAGCCATTTTCATCTTTCTTATTGCAAGCTCACGGGAACGTGCCTGTACAATAAGCTTGCCTATCATTGAATCATAATACGGCGGAACAGTATAGTCCTGATAAATAGCCGTATCGAAGCGTACACACGGTCCACCGGGAACATGGATAAAATCTATCGTTCCGCAGTCCGGTCTAAAATCATGCTCTGCATCCTCCGCATTAATACGACATTCTATTGCATTTCCGTGCATAAATACTCTGTCCTGAGTAACAGTAAGCTTCGCACCCGAGGCAATTCTTATCTGCCACTGTACTATATCTATACCCACAACCATTTCCGTTACGGCATGTTCAACCTGCAAACGGGTATTCATCTCCATAAAGTAGAAATTCTTATCCTTGTCGAGCAAAAACTCCACCGTACCGGCATTTTCATAATTTACTGCCTTAGCTGCCTTAACGGTAGCCTCCATCATTTTTGCACGGATATCCGGTGTCACGGCTGATGAGGGACTTTCCTCTATAAGCTTCTGATTTTTTCTCTGAACGGAGCATTCCCTTTCCCCAAGACATACGACATTACCGTATTTATCGGAGAGAAGCTGCATCTCTATATGCTTAACAGGGAAAAGATATTTTTCCATATATACCGCATCATCACCGAATGCACTTTTAGCCTCCGCCTTTGCCGACAAAAAAGCATTGTCAAATTCCTCAATAGAATCCACCCTGCGGATACCTCTTCCTCCGCCTCCCGAACGGGCCTTTACAAGAAGCGGAAAGCCTATTTCCTGTGCCTTCGCACGTGCCTCGTCTATATCATCTATAATATCACTTCCGGGAGTTACCGGCACACCGGCAGCCTTCATTGTCCTGCGTGCCTCATCTTTATCACCGAGTTTTTCTATCATCTCCGCACTCGGTCCTATAAATTCTATATTACATTCCTTGCACAATGCAGCGAATTTTGCATTTTCTGAAAGTAACCCATATCCGGGATGTATAGCCTGCGCACCCGAAACGACGGCAACCTCAAGTATAGCAGCCATGTTAAGATAGCTATTCGCAACCTGCGGTCCGCCTATACAATAGCTTTCGTCCGCCATCGTAACGTGCAAAGCATCCTTGTCCGCCTGTGAATATATCGCAACCGTTGATATACCCATCTCACGACAGGCACGGATTATTCTTACGGCTATCTCACCTCTGTTAGCAATCAATATCTTTGAAAACAATCCGAACACTCCCCCTTTAAAACCGGATACCATGACAATCCGCATAACTCCACTACTATGCGGGGCATTCATACTTTCAGGAAAGCCATATGCTAAATTGCACCCAACCGCATAGCTAATTTATTTAATCAGATCTGATCTTTCGGAATAAGTGCAAAGGAAAACTCTGCTGCAACGGCTAATTTACCGTTTACATAGCCCTTACCCTTAATGAAATAGAAATTTCTCCTCTGTCCGGTAAGTTCACATTTGATTTCCAATGTATCCCCCGGAAGTACCTTTGTCTTGAATCTTGCCTTGTCTATTCCTGCGAAAAACGGAATACTCTGAGCCGAAACTTCAGAAACAATTACAGCACTTGCCTGTGCCATCATTTCGCAAAGTATAACCCCCGGTACAACAGGATTGCCCGGAAAATGACCGTCAAGGAACCATTCCTTGCCTGTTATATATTTCTTTCCCTCACAGGTATTTTCCCCTGTCTTTGTAGCCTCATCTATAAGAAGCATGGAATTTCTGTGAGGTATTACCTGCATAAGCTCTTCCTTGTTCATATTCTCACCTGCTCTGTTATTTTATAAGGAACAACGGCTGACCGTATTCCACAACCTGTCCGTTCTCTACGCATATCTCCGTTATTATGCCGCTCTTTTCCGCCGTAACCTCATTCATAAGCTTCATAGCCTCTATTATGCAGACAACATCGCCTTTTTTTACCGAGCTTCCTACCGAAACATACGGCTCACTGTCGGGTGAGGGTGCCGAATAGAATACACCTACCATTGGTGACTCTATCGGTGTACCATCCTGACTCTTTTCATTCTTTTCTTCACCAACCGTCTGAACTACGGATGCCGGAATTGAAGTCTGAACCTCAACTGTCGCCGGAGCTGCTATCTCCTGTTTTGCACTTTTCTGACGAATACTCAGAAATTGATTTTCATCCACCTGTATATCAAGAACTGTCGCCTTGGAAGAATTGAAAGCCTCAAGAAGCTCCTTTATTTCTTCAACACTGTACATTAAAATTCACCTCAATTTTATTATGCATCATTTTCTAAGAGCAATGCAGGCATTATGTCCTCCAAAGCCAAAGGTTGTCGATATAGCCATTTCAATAGGCGCTCTGACTGCCTCATTGGGGGTATAGTCAAGGTCACACTCCGGATCGGGAACCTTATAATTTACGGTAGGCGGTACAATACCGTCCTTTAGTGCAAGTGCTGCCGCAATAGCTTCAACCGCACCTGTCGCACCGAGCATATGTCCGGTCATTGATTTTGTAGAGCTTATATGTGCCTTATACGCTCTGTCACCGAGAACCGCCTTGAATGCCTTTGTTTCCCCTGCATCATTGAGAGAGGTCGACGTTCCGTGGGCATTTATATAAAGCTCCTCGCTACCCTTATAGCCTGCCTCATCAAGAGCAATTCTTATACATTCGGCAGCTCCCACTCCCTCGGGATCGGGTGCTGTTATGTGGTATGCATCGCAGCTGTTTCCATATCCGACAACTTCCGCATAAATCCTTGCCCCCCTTGCAACGGCATGCTCGTATTCCTCAAGTATAAGAATACCTGAGCCTTCGCCCATTACAAAGCCGCCTCTTTCCTTATCGAAAGGAATTGAAGCTCTTGTAGGGTCATCCGTAAGTGTAAGTGCCTTACAGCTTGTAAATCCCTTTATTGCAAGCGGTGTTATAGTTGCCTCCGCACCTCCTGCTATAATGGCATCAGCCATGCCGTATTTAATGGCATGGAACGCTTCACCTACCGCATGGGTAGATGTTGAGCAGGCCGTAGTAACGGGCAGACACGGACCCTTTGCCTTGAATCTTATAGCAACATTTCCGGCAGCAATATTTCCTATCATCATAGGAATAAAGAATGGAGAAATGCTCTTTCCCGTATAAAGATTGATACTCTGCTCATAGAATGTAGTAATTCCGCCAACACCGGAGCCTATATATACACCAAATCTCTTCGGATCAATCTTCCCCTCAATATCACTATCCTTGACCGCCTGAGCTGCCGCAGCTATCGCATACTGACAGAACAAATCCATTTTTCGGCAATCTCTTTTTTCTATGTATTCTGTCGGATCAAAATTCTTAACCTCAGCTGCAACCTTTGCCTTAAAATCTGTTGTATCAAAGCGTGTTATCCTGTCAATACCGCAGACACCGTTCTTCATAGAATTCCACATTTCTTCAACATTGTTGCCGACAGGAGTTATTGCACCGAGTCCTGTAATAACCACTCTTTTCATTGTGTATTTCCTTTCTGCAAAATTTTAGTTATAATCCCATCAGTTTCAGATAGCCATACCGCCGTCAACCCTGATAACCTCGCCTGTAATATATGATGCCTCATCAGAAGCAAGGAAAGCTGCTGTATTTGCTATATCCTCAACTGTACCCATTCTCTTGAGCGGAATTGAGGAAAGTGCTGCCTCTCTTGCCTTTTCAGGCATATTATCTGTCATATCTGTTTTAATAAATCCGGGAGCTATGGCATTTGCTGTAACATT
>CANRAN010000094.1 GCA_947628595.1 uncultured Clostridia bacterium
GCAAAGCAGATACGTAAAACTTTGAATAATTTATAAAAAGGATTAAAAAGTATGGAAAAAGGAAAATTCATAGTATTTGAAGGATTAGACGGTTCCGGTAAGGGAACACAGATTAATCTTCTTGTCGAGGAAATGAAGAAACGAGGCAGGAGGGTATATCAGACTGCCGAGCCTACCGAATCCTCAACAGGGGGAATGATAAGAGATGCACTTGCAGGTTTTGTAAAGCGTGATGAATATGAACTTTCAGCACTTTTTCTTGCGGATAGAATATTTCACAATGCAAATCCTAAAAACGGAATAAAGCAATTTCTTGAGCGGGGAATAGATGTTGTATGTGACAGATATTATTACTCATCATTTGCTTATCAGGGTATAGATGCAGATCTTGATTGGGTTATGAGTCTCAACCTCGGTTGTCCGGAGATAATCCGACCGGATTTATGTATTTTTCTTGATGCGGATATTGACATATGCGATGACAGGATAGGGAAAAATCGTTTCAGCAGGGAAATATATGAAAATAAAGAAACTCAATGTATGGTGCGGCAGCGATTCCTTGAGGTATTCAAAAGGCTTGAAAACAGTGAAAACATAAGAATTGTAAATGCCGCAAGGGGAATTTCCGAGGTATCGTCAGATATAATAGAAATTTATGACTCCGTAAAGTAGCTCATATACAAAAATAAAAACAGCAAGTGTGCAAGCTTGCTGTTTTTATAAAAGTTCAAACGTGAAATCACTGAATAGAGCTGTCAAGATAATGTTCAAGCTCTTCCTCATCCTTTTTTTGCTTATCCTTGAAGATAAGAAATGCAGTAACCGCTGCGGTTATGGCAGCAACCCCGCCGATTACGGAAATGAGAACAGTAAGTATTGATTTATTCATAATTTTTACCTCCCGATAAATTTCAATAGACTAATTATATATCATATAAGTGGAAAAGTCAATAATCTTTGTTATAATTTGTATGGAAAGACCTCTCAAAGTCAACTGAAATTGTGCAAAAACAATCTTTCCGTGTTTTTACGTGTATGTTCTATTATTTGGTTCTCAGAAACTTGCATATATTTTGCAAGATCCCTTACAACATATTTAATATTTTGCGGTATATTGATACGGTTAAGCCCATGCACATTTTTGGGTGTGAGATACGGTGCATCCGTTTCTATCAGCAGCCTGTCAAGGGGAATAAGTGCAACGGCCTCTCTCAGCCTTGCTGCCCTCCTGTCATCACATATCCAACCGGTTATGCCGATATTGAAGCCCATATCAAGATAGTGCTTAAGTTCTTCTCTGTTACCTGTGAAGCAATGTACAACTGATTTTGAGCATATACCCCTATGATTCTCGAATTGTTCCGAAAATTCCCTAAATGCGGCTCGTTCATGCAAAAACAGTGGCATATTCAGTCTTTCGGCAATTTCAATCTGTTTTGCAAGACAGCGGATCTGATTTTCCTTTGTAGAGAACATTCTGTCAAAATCAAGTCCGCATTCGCCGACAGCAACAATCCGGGGATTATTTTTTATAATTTTCTCTATTCTGTCAAAATCCTCTTTTTTTGCGGTATCAGCATTATGAGGATGTATTCCTGCTGTACCATATGTGTTATGATTCTGTGTAAAGCTGTCGATACGTATATTTTCTTTGGTATTTGTACCGGTCAGAATACAGATAACGCCCTCTTTTTCTGCATCATTTATGATTTGTTCGGGAAATTCATATTGTCTGCAAAACAGATTCAGACCTATATCATAATATTTCACTTTATTCATCAAATTTCACCTTTTGGTTTATCTTACGTTACATTGTATCAAAAACAAAAAAGCCGAACAATGTCCGGCCTTTGTATCGACAAGGTTTATTGTCATTATGTTTACGAATTTAAGCCTGAACACTTGCATTGAGCTTACGAGCCAACGCAGACTTCTTTCTTGAAGCGGTATTTTTCTTGAGAATACCCTTAGCGGCAGCCTTATCTATCTTCTTGATAGCAACACGTACAGCCTCGCTCTTATCGGCAGCACCGGTTTCAATAGCACTGTTTGCTTTCTTGATATCTGTTCTCATTGCGCTTTTGAAGTTCTTGTTTACAGCTGTCTTTGCAGCAGCAACACGTACACGCTTTTTCGCTGATTTGATATTCGGCATCCTTACACCTCCTTAAGCTTATTATGCGTACAGTTTATGATATCATTAATTCGGAAAAAAAGCAAGGGTTTTTTGAAATTTTTTTAATATTAGTAAAATACCATTAAAATTATCAAAGATTGAATAATTTTTGTCAGCCTTTTATGTAGATTTTTTCGGATAAATATGATAAAATATATAAATTGTGGCAGGGTACAATTATCATTCCGACAACGAATTTGATTTGCACTTTGATTTTATTTTTATCTTATTAGTTTGCAATAGTTGTAAGCAAGTTAATATTGTGTTGAAAATGGGAGGTTTTATAATGACAACAAGCAGGGTTCTCCAAAGAGTTAAGGAAAACCTGTGTCTTCAGACATTTCTTTGGGGACTGGGGCTTTCGTTCCTAATTTTCATTCCGTGGATAATCTACAATGGGGGATACTTCTTTTTCTACGGTGATTTCAACGTTCAACAGATTCCGTTCTATCAGATGATACATGACAGCATACAGAGCGGAAATGTTGGGTGGGGCTACACAACAGATCTTGGAGCCAATATCATAGGCTCGTACAGCTTCTATATGATAGGCAGCCCATTCTTCTGGTTGACACTATTGTTTCCGAGTCAGGCGGTTCCTTATATGATGGCTCCGCTTCTTATGCTGAAATTTGCCTTTGCCTCCCTTGCAGCATATCTGTTTCTGAGGAGATATGTGCGTGAGCAAAGATATGCAATGTTTGGTGCGTTGATATATGCATTTTCGGGATTTGGAATATATAATATATTCTTCAATCATTTCCATGAGGCTATGATTACTTTTCCGCTTATGCTTGCGGCGATTGATTCATTCATATATGATAGGAGAAAGGGACTTGTGCTGCTTTCGGTATTTGCGGCAGCCTTTGTCAATTATTATTTCTTTGCGGGACAGGCAGTATTTATTTTTATATATTGGTGTTTTCGTATGGCTACGGGAAGCTACAGAATGAAAATAACAGAATTTCTGCGTTTTGCGACAGAAATTTTATTGGGATTCGCTCTTGCAGCTATAATATTGGTGCCATCGATTGATGCAGTCATGCAAAATTCACGATTGGATAATTTTCCGCATGGCTGGGGAGCATTAGTTTATTCGAGTGAGCAAAGATATCTCCATATTATACTTTCATTCTTTTTTCCGCCGGATATGCCTGCCTATGCTAATTTTACACCTGATTCCAATGCTAAATGGGGAAGTGTTGCCGGCTGGTTGCCGCTGTTCAGTATGGTTGGTGTTTTTGCATTCTATAAGCTTGAAACTCATAAATGGCTGCGTAAACTTATACCGACGCTGTTTGTCATGGCACTTGTTCCGATACTTAACAGTGTATTCCAATTATTCAATGCGTCCTATTATGCAAGATGGTTCTATATGATTACACTCATGCTTTCAATGGCAACGGTTGTTTCTCTTGACCATGATGAAACAAATTTCAAGCCTGCTTTGATACGTACCTCTGTTATAACAGCGGTAATTACTGTACTGATAGGATTTATGCCCGTAAACTCTCCCACGGATGAAAGTGCAGAGCAGACCTTTGGACTTGAAAGATATCCTGATCGTTTCTGGGGATGGGTGGCTGTTGCGTTCATAGGTCTTACAGTTTTTGTTCTTTTGCTTGTATTCAGAAAAAATAAAAAGCTGTTTTTAAGAATGACAGCGGTTTCACTTTCGGCACTTATAGTTGGCTATGGTAACCTTCTTGTTGGAACGGGAGTTGTCCATGCAAGCTATAAGCAGGATTTTATAGCGGGCTATGCAATAGGAAATAAGGGTCTGTTTGATGAGGAACTTAAGGATATACACAATGTTCGTTCGGATTTTTATGAACCTATGGATAATATGGGTATGTATTGGCAAATTCCGACAATTCAGGCTTTTCACAGCATTGTTCCCGGATCGATTATGGATTTCTATAAATCAATAGGTGTCGAGAGAAGTGTTGGTTCACGACCCGATAAAAGTGTTTATGGTATAAGAAGCTTTCTTTCTGTAAAATATCTGTTTGATTATGACGGTGACAGCAAGCCTTTTAAAAATAGCCTGAAAACCACAGAAATGCCCGGTTGGGAATATTTAATGACCAAAAATAAGTACAGTGTATATGAGAATAAGTATTATATTCCATATGGATTTACATATGACGAATATATAACACAGAAGGAGTTCGAAACGGTAGCCGAGGATAAGAGGCATTTGCTTTTGCTGAAAGCAATGGTTCTGACGGATGAGCAGGCACAAAAGTATGGTGATATTCTTGAGCATCATAAAAATCTTACAACCTATGAATATGAAGAAGAAGATTATTTTGAGGATTGCAAGGAACGCCGTAGGAATGTATGCTCGGATGTTGAATTTAGTAATAATCGTGTAAGTGCTAAATTCAAGGCAGGAAATTCGGACGAGCTGGTATTTTTCAGCATACCGTATGAAAGCGGCTGGAGTGCTGCTGTAAATGGTAAGGCAGTCGATATAGAAAAGGTAAATGTCGGTTTTATGGCTGTCCGTGTCCCGGCAAATAAAACCTCGGATATTGTGTTTACCTATACAACTCCGGGTCTTTATGCCGGTGCGGCGGTGACAGGAGGTGCAGTTGTTCTTCTTGTTGTATATCTTGTATTTTGGAAGGTACCGAAAAGACGGAGAAAGGTATATATGAATTATATTGAGGATGATGTGTTTGATTCCGGGGAGAGCTATGATGATATAATGATATCCGAATACAGAGAGGAAAGGGAAGGCAATAACAGAGTTTCCATTAATTTCGGGGAGGAAAGTAATAATGATACAAAAACCGATGATGAGGATGGAGCTGACGAAAGGGACGAAAAATAATTTTATAAGATAAATTAAGTCTTTTCATGCGGCGGCGATTATTTTCGCCGCCGCATATGGATATTCGGATAATTGATAAAATAAGAATTTTTGATTGGACTTATATATTGGTTGTAATATATATTTTGTTTTATAGGGCTTATAGTACAACCTGTGTCCTTGGAGAGGGACTGTAATAACTACTACTTTGTTATAATGGTGATAAGGATGAAAACATCTGATTTTTATTATGATTTGCCAGAGGAGCTTATTGCGCAGACTCCGATTGAACCACGTGACAGTTCCCGTATGCTCGTTATGGACAGACAAACGGGGGAGCTTGAGCATAGGCATTTTTATGATATAATAGATTACCTTAATGAGGGAGATTGCCTTATTTTGAACGATTCTCGTGTACTTCCGGCAAGGATATATGGGATAAAGGAGGAAACAGGTGCAAATGTGGAATTTCTTCTT
>CANRAN010000095.1 GCA_947628595.1 uncultured Clostridia bacterium
GAGGAAACCGGAAAACAAATCAGCGGTTCCGACGTCTGTGTGTGCTGCGGCAAACCGATTCCCGAGGGCGAAATGGTATGTACCGACTGCCTGAGAGAAAAGATGTAGTTCGCAAGCTTGTTAAATCAGCTTTTACCTCCTGTTTATGGGGCTGTCGCAGTAAGAAAAGCGGCAGCCCCAAAAAATATCAATCTGGTAGGAGGCTACCCGTTAGTTGAGCAGCCGACCTCTCACACCACCGCGCGTACGGTTCCGTACACGGCGATTCAATCATAAACAGTACGATGTCATCTGCATATCGGATTACCTTTACTCCCCTACCCTCAGACTCCTTGTAAAATTTGTCAAAATAGATATTCACAAGTAATAGTGACAGATTTCCGCCCTGCGGTGTACCTTCTTCTGTTTTGTGTCTCACACCGTTTTTCATTACTCCGCTTCATCCCTCAATCCGGCTTCCTTCAGACTCCACCTCACGATGGACACCCTTGCCCTTAGCTAACACTTCCTACTGCCAAGCGTGCAGCGGACTTTCACTGCTTGATTTTCTGGCAAACCCAAAAATTGCACCATGCCGAAGGAATATCGGCATGGTGCATAAAGTTGCTATTTATTCGTGTCTTCTTTTTAAGTGTATTATCTGAAAGCACATACTGTCAACATTGGCTATCGCACTGTGTGGGCATTGATCGTTCAAATAGCAGGTTTGACAATCATTAATACTATTTGCGTTAGCACAAATATCACTTATACCGGGAACACCAATATACTCCCATATATCCTGCGGGATTGTAAAATGACCGTCAATTTTTGAGTACTTTGTTCCTCTATTGTCGCCTATAAATTTGAAAATGCCATTGTCTTCATCGGTCAGACTCAGTTGTCTCTCATTACTGCCCAATATGTTGAAAATATCATATATTTCATCAAGCCCATTGAACTCTTCACGTTCATATTTTTCCTCAAGGGCTGTTATTATCGGACACGCCTTTTTTAAATCTTCTGACATTGTTTCCGGACCGCGATATGAAACGCACACAATGAGTTCTTCACTTTTGAGATCTTTCAGTAATTTACAGAATGATGTTACTGTTTCGTCATCCAGTTCACTGAGGAGCTTCGGAAAAAAGAGAATGTTTGGTGTGTATGCGGGATCTTTTTTCAAAAAAGCTAACATACCTTCTTCTTTGTCTACATAATATTCTGCGTCAATTTCGGATAATTGATGCAGATCGAATTTTTCAGCCCAATCTTTCAGGTCTATACCTCTGTAACTAACTTCATTGTCATATCCCAGTTTTAATTTTGCATAGGCTAAAGAAAGGCAGTCAACACCGGAGCCGCAGCCGAAAGAATACGCTTTTGCTGTAGGCTCGTTAAGTTGGCGCAGAGCAATAAGATACATCACATAGTATTCGAAAGCATAAGCCATTGTATATCGCAGCATATACTGCTGACAGATCCATGGGTGAGTATAATCCATTGAACTGCCGCTATCAAAATTGAGAGTGCTTTCTTCTCCAAGGGAGCCTTTTAAATTTTTGATAGCTTTCTTGGGATCTGTTGCCATCGTGGCTCTGAATTCTCTTGTTATTATATCATCTTTAAAACGCTCGAACATATCGTTTAATTTACATCTCAAGCTGTAGGAGATTTTCCTTTTCAGTTTGGTTTCTCTGTTAAATTTTTCGTCAAATACCGACAATTTATTCATCCTCCTTAAATCTTGGCTGAATGATCTCATTCCTATCGGCTTCTGCTATCATATGAATGATAAGTTCGATCTCATCGCAGGTAGTTCCACATGTGTTCAGCCTCAAAAAACGTTTTTCATAAAAATCCTCTCCGATGGTTCTGACTAAACTATTTTTGAGTTCATCATTATTCTTTCGTCTTTTGTAGGGGTCAAAGTTAATTATTTTTCTCCCATGATCTCTCTTACAATCAAAATCTACGGCTCCACGATGCTGCGCCCCATCAACTTCGATGATCAACGCTATTTTACCATTGTTGTGTTTGGAATCATCACCTCTGGTAAGAACTAAATCAAAATGTGCGTTTTTGATGAATTCTCTCGCATTATCAACATCATCCACATTCATGCCGACCACATTACTGCTGCCATCTTTATAGCCGAGCTTCATATGACGGTGTATTTCTATGTCCTTCAAAGGTCCGCCGTTCTTTTTGTCGTTTTCTTTTCTATCATACAAAATGCTACATAGGCATTCTTCGAATGCGGAGGTATCGTCGTCCTGTTTTGTTTCATCGGTTCCGCACGAATTCGTGAATATGTGCTTGATATCGAATATCGAATGTATGCTTGTTCTGATCAGACCATAATTTTCCGAGTCTTTCCATTTATCCTCATTTTGAATAACATACTCAACAAGCTTAGGCAAGTAACCCATGTCTTCTTCTTTGTAGTCAGGAGGATTAGAAAGAATATGTTCACATTCGGACAACACTACTCCTAACATTTCTTTTGTACGATCATCCATAATCTTTTCCTGCGTTGCTTTAGTCATCCAGTTTGAGGACATAATGTAGCATATTTCATTTTTTGCACGGGAAATTGCCACATTTGTAATGCGAGCGCTTTGATGCCAGGTTTTGCTTGTGTCATCTACCACAGTCATTACGCAAACATAATCATATTCCTTGCCCTGTGCTTTATGAATCGTATCGGTATATAGCTTCTTACTATGAAGAGTCAAGTTCGGAAGGGTCCAAGACTCGGGGGGGTTTTCGTTGTCAGTGCCGTAATTTTGTTGACCGATCAGCAATTCTCCGAGGTCATGGGAAGTTAGGCCTACCTTTTCACGCAGTCTGTCAAGTGTTTTTTTCTCTTTAAGTTTTTCTGTAAGCATTTTTATTTGATATTTGTACGGAGAAAGTACACATATACTATATTCGGAACCGTTATTTTTCGCTTCAATAAACTTTTTGATAATATGCGGAAGCTCATCCTCGATGAATATTTCGATCTGTTTCATGTTGTAATTTTTTCCCAGACCTTTACTGTCATTTGAATCAAATTCGGGTTCGTATTCGTATTCTTTATAAATGTGCTCCCAGTAGTCTCCCTCATACCAGCGAATTCGTATAGGAAAGCTGTTGTCATTTGCGGTTTGTATTTTCAGTTTGCCGTCATAGAAATTTTGATTGCAGAAATTTATTATATTCGGGTGACAACGATAATGTTCATTAAGCATTATTTTAGCGGCTTTATCTCCAAAACGCTCGTAACAAGCGTGCATGAAACTGTTATTACCTTTGTCAAAATAGTATTCTCCGATCCCTTCTACCTGCTGAGTCAGATCGTCATTTACCGTATATTTATGTATGGGACTTAACTGATTGTCATCTCCGAACAGAACAAGATGTTTTGCCGATGCCATCGCAAGAAGACCGAGTCTCGTGCTGACCTGAGAACATTCGTCAACAATTACATAATCATACTGATTATCAAAATCAGCAAAACATTTGCGAAGCGAGTGGATCGTACTCAGAATAATTGGAAATTCGTTCAGAAGATTAGGTCTGAATTTGTATTTGGCATCCATAATATAATTTTGATGAGAACTTGCAAATTCCTTTCTGAGTGATATATTGCCGAGTCGGGCAAATTTTTCTCTCAGGCAATCGCAGTCTTTAATTTTGGATTCTACATTGTCAACAGCGTCCTTATTAGTAGAAACCATGGCAATTTTAGCATCAGGATAGAGTCCTCTCAGGCAGATCAGGAGATTTTTAATAGTTTCTGTCTTACCTGTTCCCGGAGGTCCCTGAACGATAGTAATGGGATTATTTATTGCAAGCCTGATTGCTTCTTTCTGGGATTCATTAAGTCGGTTCGCATTTTCACCATATTGCGGCTCGACCGGCGGGACTATTGCTTCCAAACTATCCATAGCAGCATCATCCCCAAGAAAAGCTTTAGTCAAGTTATTCAATGTTGTCCAATTTTTAAAGCCTGCACTATCCGTTCCCGTGTAAAACCAGTAAATTGAAAAGCTTGAATCCTTATCAAACTCTGACAAAGCTTTATAGTAGTCCCATAAGATTTCTGCGCTCATTTCTATGTCCTCCTTGAATATTTTTAATTACTATCATCTGTCATCAGGCTCATCTGTAAAACTGCCAGTGATTTTACTTTGCGCTCTGTAACTTTGTCTCCCTCGCTTATCGAATCGCACAAAATAGGTGAATTTAAGTCGTATTTCGCAAAATTTTTGTTTACACTTTCGCAACTGTAATTTGCATAACAATAAATACAGCCGTTCAGACAAGTGTTATAGGTTCCTACTTCCATGCTCTCCATGCAGCCGCATTCTTCACGCTGCACCTTGTCCTTTTTAACCCGGAGAGACATGCCGATTATTTTCTCAATAAGTTGCTTGTCAATGCAGCAGTTGTGCTCTATTCCACAGCTTTGCAGATCCAATTTTTCTGCACAGGTCGCAATTACCATGCCGTTATCCTTTGCAACAGCGGAGAGCCTGCCCGCAAACTCTCTCAGCTTATCTTCCGGCAGTTCATATGCGTTCGCTTTTGCGATGTTTTTTGAGTTTTTTACATATTTGTCAACAAAGCTGATAACGCATTTTTTTGTATGACCTCGTAATGTTTCTGCGATCCGGCTAAATGCTCTCAGGTGGTATTCCGGTGTATACCTTTGAGAAAACATTATAGGGTCATAGCGCCAAATCACGCGGTCTGCACCAATCTTTTCGGACAGTGCCTTAAAATTTGGCAGAATAACCTTTTTTTTATCCGGCACATTCGGTTCGAAGTCCTTGCCGTAGCCGGTGATTGTGTATTGAAAATAATACTTGTAGTCAGACAGCATCTCCAATCTGTCAAACATCGGCGAGGCGTTTTTTGTCCAGAACACTATGCAGTCCACGAATTCAGGGCTTATGCTTATTTTGCTGACCTGATGTATGTTCATCGGATTCCTGACACAGATATACCCTTCCTTAATGCGGTTGAAAAACCAATCGGAATAATATGCAGGAATGTCTGTCCTTCTGCTAACACTCAAAATCATAATCCGCAACGTCCTTTCCGATGTGCTTCGGGCGATGTTTCTAAGCTACACACATAAGAAATCACTATAAATATATTGTACATTATTTATACAAATAAGTCAATACCTGGTCCGATAATAATCAGGGTTTTTGAATGAGGTAAATTCTCAAAGTAAATTCCACAGTGGAATTTGCGGTGGAATTTACGTTCTGCTCGTTCTGATATATTCGTTAAAATAAATAATCCCAAATTATCAAAACAATACGTGAAGAAGCAATAAAACAGCGATTTTATTGAAAAAAATGACCCTAACAGATGCTTAATAAAAGCACGTTAAGGTCATTTCTCTTACTTTTTATTATTCACTTTTCGTTAGACAAACCATTTATTTCCCCTAACTGTTTCGTTTTTTGTGAGTAAATTTAC
>CANRAN010000096.1 GCA_947628595.1 uncultured Clostridia bacterium
ATAAGCTCATCGGTATTATCTTTTTCCTCAATCATAATAGGACATATTCCCCATGACATATTTGTCTGCCGCCATACTTTTTCGCTCGGTGTTCCGCTGATTATCGGACATTCGGGACGATATTTTGAAAGCATACGTGATGTGCTTCCGCTTTTTGATACCGTGATTATAGCCGCAGCACCGAGGTCATGTGCCGTTGTACAGGTAGCATGAGAAATTGCTGAGGTAACATCAGGTCTTTCGTGTATATCAAGCTTATTGAAACGATCAATATAATTGATATTGTTTTCGGTGGTTTCGGCAATTTTTGCCATTGTTTTTACAGCCTCTATCGGATATGCTCCCGCGGCCGTTTCACCTGAAAGCATTATTCCGCTTGTTCCGTCATAAATAGCATTTGCAACGTCCGTTGTTTCAGCACGTGTCGGACGGGGATTTTTAATCATAGAATCGAGCATCTGCGTAGCCGTTATAACGGGCTTATCCGAATTTCTTGTTTTTCGGATAAGCATTTTCTGTATAACCGGAATTTCTTCAATAGGTATCTCTACACCAAGATCTCCTCTTGCTACCATTATACCGTCGGAAACCCTTACTATATCGTCTATATTGTTTACTCCGTCTTTGTTTTCTATCTTGGCTATTATTCTTATGTCATGTCCGCCGCCTGATTCAAGCTCGGAACGCATTTCATTTATATCCTCGGCACAGCGTGTAAAGGATGCGGCAACAAAATCTACATCCTGCTCTATACCGAATTTTAGATCCTGTCTATCCTTTTCACTAAGGAAAGGAAGTGACAGCGTTATATCCGGCACATTAATACCCTTATGTGAAGAAATAGGGCCACCATTAAGAACCTCACAAATTATTTCCTTATCGGTTTTACTCTTCACTTCCATTTCGATTAGACCGTCATCTACAAGTATCTTTGTTCCGACATCAACATCATTCGGAAGCCCTGCAAAGGTTATTGAGCAGTGGCTATTATCACCGTCACAGGGAATTGTCGTCAACGTATATCTTTGTCCTGTTTCAAGTGTTACCTTTTCCGGGAAATTTCCTGTGCGTATTTCGGGACCTTTGGTATCGAGAAGTATAGCAATAGGCATCTCAAGCTCCTTGCGAAGCTTTTTTATTTTTTCAATTTTAGCCTTATGCTCCTCATAGGTTCCGTGTGACATATTTATTCTTGCTACATCCATACCGCCGAGTATAAGACTGCGTAAAACGTCCTCATCCTCGGTTGACGGTCCGAGGGTACATATAATTTTAGTTTTCCTCATAATATCTCTCCGTTCATAGTTTTTATTGTTACATACTTATGATACACCATATAGGATAATTTTACAAGAAAAAATTATTTTGTAAAAATATAACATTAATGTTTACAAAAATAACAAATAAATAAAAACGTACAATTTTGCAACTTAACTAAAAATGATTGACTAAGTTGGTAAATTATGCTACAATATTTACAGTAAGTTAGTTAAAAATTATATGCAACCGGATTATGTCGAGACGACTAGCTCCTTACCATCTAATCCGTTCATTTACTACGTTGATGATTCGGGTAAAAAAATAATTAGAGTGTCAAATGGAAATATACATTATTGTGAATACGATAATAACGGTGACGAAACTCTATTTCAAAGACTATATTCAGAATATAACGATACAGGAACACGGAGACTTACAGGTGAGGAGCTGTACGAAAAGTATCTGAATTATTGATATGACAAAGTGGGCAGTCTTTCTGCCCACACCTCATAAAATCAGAAGTGATAATTGTGAAAATAAGAAAACGTACAGTTGCTGTTATTATACTTCGCTTGATATCCGCAGTAGTTCTTTCAGACAATGGGGATACCGGGAATACGGGTAAAATAAAAATTTATGAAGATTGTATTAATTATAAAAAAAGTGGACAGACACCTCTGCCTGTCCATTTCTGTATTTTATGCCGCTACTCCATTTCTCCGCCGAAAGTCTCTTTGTATTTCTCAGCAAGCTCCGGGTGGGTTTTGCTGAGCCTTTTTATATATTCCGCACGGTGACTGAGAAGTATCTCGTATGCTTCCGGATCGGACTTCTTCAAAGCCTCCGAGTGCTCCGTACGTCTTGCCTTGAGTCGCTCAAATATCTCAGGATCCATAGAAAGCATACGCTCTTCTATCTCCTCACGACGCTTTTCAAGTAACTTTTCAAACATTTTTTCTCTTTCGGGGTCGTTTTTCAAAAGCGAGAATATACGCATCTCAATCCTGTCGATAAGCTCATCCTCATCAAAATAATTTATTCTTCCCCACGGTGTATGTTTCTCCGCCGCTACAAGACCCGATTCGGTAATATCAGCACTCAGAAGCTCATCTATAAGTTCATCAGTCATTTTGTCAATATATACGGTGCTGTCCATTCCGAATACCCATTCAAGCTCCGGCTGAATACCCTTTGCTGCTCTGCTTATATGCTTCGGCCGCTGTTCAACAGAACGCTGTTTTGGGGATTTGCCCTTGCTTTGTGTAAAGGCATATTTTTTTGCCGGCCCGGCTTTAGTATCTGTATCAAGCTGATAGGGGTATTCAAGTCCCGCATCTCTCAGTGCAAGGGCTGTTGTCATACGAACCGCACCACTCCTCAGAAGCTTTCCTGCTCCGTATTTTCTCAGCATATCGTTCACTTCACCAACGTGCTCTGTTATGTAAAACTTTATACCTCTCTTTTTGTAATCCTCATACATAAGCACAAGTCTGTCTGCCGCTGTAATATCTATATCTCCTATTGCTCCGGCATTTACTATTATGTACTTTGTTTCCGTAGTTACCGCATTTTCTATATCATTCTGAAGAGTATCTATGTTAGCAAAAAATAAATTCCCGCCGAAACGATATATAACAGTGTTTTTTATTGCCCTTGCTTCACTGTTTCTGGCTAAACTGTAAAAGCCATCCTTCCCCTTTATAACACCTAAAAACGCTCTCGGCGGTGTTACTGCACGAATTACAACGGAAACAAACGAAAGCACAACTCCTATCATAACTCCGGCAATCGTTCCGAAAAACAATACGGATAAAAACGCTCCCATAAATATATAGAATTCATTTCTGCTCGTTTTCCACAATCTCTTAGCCTCGTGAAACTCACAAGCATTCATAAGTGCGGATACTACTATTGCTGTGAGCACGGGAACCGGAAGATATTCTATTATCGGTGTTGCAAAATACAATACCGCAAGCATTGCGGCAGCCGCAGATATAGAAATCCACTGTGATTTTGCACCGAACTGGCGTACAATTCCGGTTCTTGATACACTTCCGTTGACAGGACAGCAGCCTGTCAGTGCAGACGAGAAGTTTCCGATGGAATACGCAAGCACCTCACGGTTATTATCAAGCTTGTATCCGTCCTTAAGCGCATTTCCCCTCGATGCAAGAAGTGATTCAGCAAGAATAACAACTGCAACCGAAAGGGAATTGAAAAGGTATTCCCCTATACTTCCCTTAAGCCTGTCTGTCCTCAGTATGAAAAATCCGCCAAAGCCACTGTCAACGTGAGGCAAGAGCTTTACTCCCATGCTGTCAATATGTAAAAACAGGGTAAGCACTGCTCCAATAACCATAACTACAACAGAAACAGGTACTTTCGGTATAAATTTCTTCCCGAGCATTATAATTACTATTACAGATATACCAAGTATAAGTGCAACAGGATTGAAGTTTTCACATTGCTCAATAATATTCTTTATAAGCTCCGGTGCCTCTCCTGTACCTGCCGAGCCGCCGAACAGCTTGGGCACCTGCATAAGAATAATAGTACAGCATATACCCGAAACAAAGCCTCCCATAACGGGTGAACTTATGTATTGTACTATTCTTCCGGCCTTAAATATATAAAAAACCAACAGCCATAAAGAAACCAATACTGTTATTATCGGAACAGCATTGACAGCCTCAGCAGATTCCGCCGCTATTCCCATTGCAGCAATAGCACCGCCTACAAGTGCCGCCGGAGCCGCATCAACACCAAAAACAAAATCCTTTGAGGATGTAAGCAGACCAAACAGAAATATAGGTATAACCGAGCCGTACAAACCATACTGCATTGGCAATCCGGCAATTTGTGCATAACCCATTGATATGGGGATTGATATAAGGGCAACAATTATTCCGCCAAAAATATCCTTTATTAATTGCTTCGGCGTGACTGCAAATTTGTTTTTCATATCATTCTTCTTCCCTGCCAAGCGCTATTAATTCTCTTATTCTGTCTATATTATCTGAAAGATAGAGATAGCCGATCAGGGCTTCAAGAGCTGTTGCCATGTGATAATCGGCCATGCTTGCGTTTTTCGGTGCATGACCTGTATGTGCATTTCTTCCCCTCCTGATAATGTTCGCTTCTTCCTCTGTCAGATAAGGTTCAATCCTTTTTACAAGCCTTGCCTGTGCCTCACATCGGACAACCTCGACCTTTTTCAGATTAAGCTCCTTGACAGGTCGGTTTGCATGACAAACAAGTTCTTCCCTTACAATAAGGTCATATACCCCGTCGCCAACAAATGCAAGTCCGAGTGTGCTTATTTCATTCGGATTACATTCAAGTAAAGATAATCTTGACATATATCCTCCCTATTCCATATACTCAAATTCAAAATCATACAGACTCACAGTATCTCCCTCCTGTATTCCTGCCTTTCTAAGCTCATCTATAACACCTGAGCTTTCAAGAACCCTCTGAAAATACTGTAAAGAATCCGTATCATTGAAGTCTATCATTCGCAATACTCTCAGAAGCTTATCAGCCTCAACAAAGAATACACCGCCCTTATTCGTAACCTTGATATCTACCTTACTTATCTCTTCAACCTCCGGCAGCGGTGCAGGCTCAGCTTCATATCGTACTACGGGCGGAAGCTTTGAAAGCTGCTCCCGAATTTCCTTGAGAAGCGGCTCTACATCATAGGATATCGCCGCCATTATCGGGAAAAATTTATAACCCTGTTCCTCTATGAATTTACGGAAGTCCTCAACAACCTCATCATCTGTAAGATCGCATTTATTTGCAGCAACTATCATTGGTCTTTCTGCAAGTTCAGGGTTAAATTTCTTCAGCTCCTCATTTATAATACGGAAATCCTCTTTCGGATCCCTGCCCTCACTTCCCGATACATCGACCATATGGACAAGCAGCCGACAACGCTCAACGTGCCTTAAAAACTGATGACCAAGTCCAAGCCCGTCGCCTGCTCCCTCTATAAGACCGGGGATATCCGCCATAACAAAGGATGATCCTTCCCCCATTCGTACGACACCGAGAACAGGAGTTATTGTTGTAAAATGATAATTTGCAATAATAGGCTTTGCCTCACTTACAACAGATATCAAGGTTGACTTTCCTACGTTAGGAAAACCAACTATACCGACATCTGCAAGCAGCTTAAGCTCAAGCTGCACCTCA
>CANRAN010000097.1 GCA_947628595.1 uncultured Clostridia bacterium
TGCTTACAGGTCTTTATAATCGTCAGGGATTTACAAAGAGGCTTGATGATCACAGAAATATGGTTGTCAACGGCAAGAAGGAGGATACTGAGGCAACGGTTATATATCTGGATCTTGATAATTTTAAATATTATAACGATACTTTCGGACATGATATCGGAGATGAAGTGCTTATAGCTTTTTCAAGATTATTTGAAAGGGTTGTCGGTACGAAGGGATATATTGTTCGTTACGGCGGTGATGAATTTGTTATTGTACTTCCCGGTTATGATGTACTAACAGGTGAGCAGATAGCGAAGGATATATATAAGGAGATTGAAGACAGCGATCATTTCGCTTGGATTACAAAAGATGTCGCTGATACGGATACCGGAATAGAGGAAAAGAATAAGGTATCCTGCTCTATGGGTATAGCCGGCATGGATATTTATGATGCGTCTCACATGAATGACGCACTCAAGCGTGCGGATACTATGCTTTATGCTATAAAGAAGAACGGAAAATCAAATTATATGGTTTGGACGGAGGAGCATGAAAAAAATCCTATTCTTCTTGAAGAATAATATTTAACCCTATATAGAGGGAGCTGTCATACAGGCTTAATTTTTGCCTGTATGGCGGCTCCCTTAAAAATAAGTTATACAAAATTGCGGGATCGTATCATCATGCTGATAGCACGATAATGCGATCCCACGGAATCTGTTTTTTGAACTTTTACAAACTGAAAGGTCGAAATTATGCTTTATTTACTGAACCGAAAAGCTCCATTTTTTCCTTAACAGTTGCTTTTATTGCTTCAAATCCGGGAGCGAGAAGCTTTCTCGGGTCAAAGCCTTTGCCCTGAAGATCCTTGCCTTCTTCTATGTATTTTCTTGTTGCTGCCTGGAAAGCAAGCTGACACTCTGTGTTTACATTGATCTTTGAAACACCGAGGGAAATAGCCTTTTTTATCATGTCGGCCGGAATGCCTGTACCACCGTGGAGAACAAGCGGCATAGCTCCTGTGAGCTTCTGAACGGCGTCAAGGGTTTCAAAGCTGAGTCCCTCCCAGTTTTCAGGGTATTTGCCGTGAATGTTGCCTATACCTGCCGCAAGCATTGTTACACCGAGGTCGGCAATCTGCTTGCACTCCTGTGGGTCTGCACATTCGCCCTTGCCTATAACACCGTCTTCCTCTCCGCCGATCGCACCAACCTCAGCCTCGATAGAAAGACCTTTTTCCTTACAAATGGCAACAAGCTCCTTTGTTTTTGCAATGTTTTCCTCAATCGGATAGTGAGAGCCGTCAAACATTATTGAAGAGAAACCTGCTTCGATACATTTCTTAGCACCCTCATATGAGCCGTGGTCAAGGTGAAGTGCAACGGGGACAGTAATATTAAGCTCCTCAATCATACCGTTTACCATTCCGACTACAGTCTTGTAGCCTGCCATATACTTTCCTGCACCCTCCGATACACCGAGAATAACAGGTGAATTAAGCTCCTGAGCTGTCATAAGGATAGCCTTTGTCCACTCAAGATTGTTGATGTTGAACTGACCTACTGCATAGTGGCCTGCCTTTGCCTTTGTAAGCATTTCTGCTGCATTTACCAATGGCATTAAAATCACGCTCCATATATAATTTAATTCAAGGTATAAATACCAAAGGGGATATGATATCACCCCTGCCAAAACATACCTGTCAGTCTATATTATACAGCAATCAAAGGAAAATATAAAGAGCATTTTTTTTATTTTTGAATTTTTTTTCCTTTTCTGTATTCTATTTGATATAATTTACCAAAACTTTCTTACAAAATTATATATTTTGTATAATTAAGCGAAGGCGATATGGTAATCAATGCTTTAATTATACGTATAAATAAATTAGTTGGCGAAAATCTTGACTTTTCCTCAAAAAAGGGGTATTTTTATATAGTATAGTATAGTATAAAAGGGGATATTGCAGATGCTGACGTTAGACAAAATATATCATGCTTCATATGTGCTTAAGGATGTTATTCGTCCCACAGATATGATAAGGGCAAGTAATCTTTCGGATGAATGCGAGATTTATCTTAAAACAGAAAACTTACAGGTGACGGGTGCATTCAAAGCAAGGGGGGCATACTATAAAATTTCTCAGCTCACTGAGGAAGAAAAGAAAAAGGGAGTTATTGCTTGTTCTGCAGGTAACCATGCCCAGGGTGTTGCCCTTGCTGCGGCACGTCATAACATAAAGGCTCTTATATGCATACCAAATTCCGCACCTATATCCAAGGTTGAGGCAACAAAAAGCTATGGTGCAGATGTATGTCTTGTTGAGGGTACATATGATGATGCACATGATAAATCGGTTGAGCTTCAAAAGGAAACAGGAGCAACCTTTATTCATCCCTTTGATGACGAAATGGTTATTGCGGGTCAGGGTACGATAGGTCTTGAAATTCTTGATCAGCTTCCGGATGTTGATGCGGTAATAGTACCCATAGGTGGGGGCGGTCTTATAAGCGGTGTCGCCTATGCTGTAAAGTCACTTAATCCTAATGTAAAGGTTTACGGTGTTCAGTCCGCCGGTGCTCCGTCAATGTATCTTTCACTCGCTCACGACAGTATAGAAACACTTGATACTGTCAATACTTTTGCTGATGGTATTGCGGTAAAGACCCCCGGGGAGCTTACCTTTGACCTTTGCAAAAAATATGTGGACGAGATAATCACCGTTACCGATGATGAGGTTGCTACTGCAATACTGACGCTTATCGAAAAGCAGAAGCTTATTTCCGAGGGAGCCGGCGCTGTATCCGTTGCTGCCGCACTGTTCAGTAAGCTTCCGATAAAGGGCAAGAAAGTATGTTGTCTTGTATCGGGAGGAAATATTGATGTTACAATACTTTCAAGAGTAATAGACAGAGGTCTGCAAAAGACAGGCAGGCTTGCTGAATTTACTATTGCACTTACGGATAAGCCGGGTGAGCTGCAAACTGTTTCAAAGATAATATCAAAGCTTGGAGCAAATGTTGTTGCGGTAAGCCATGACAGGGCTGACCTTAATACAGATATAAATTCCTGTTATCTTCGTCTTTCGCTTGAAACAAGAAATCATGAACATATACAAAAAATAAAGGAAGAACTTGCAAAGAAGGGATATCGCATAGTCCAGTAACACAGACCTGTGCGTTTTCGGTTTAATAAAAAAATGTGTCACTTGTGCGGAGGTGGATGAATGGGAAAGGTTAAGAGGGGCATAGGTATTTTCTTGTGGCTTGGTTCTCTGGTTTCCGTTTGTGCAATGGTAGCATGGTGCTGTATGAATACGGATTTTTTTAAAAGTGAGGAAGAAACCGGTGAGGAAAGTGTTCCTGACGGTATTCCCACCATAGAATGGGATAATTCCTTTCCGGAAAAATCTTATGAGGAATTATCTCGCTTCCTTAGCAATATGGAGTCTGAGATTGCAGTGTTGAATTGTGAAGTGAATCCCGAATGGGAGGATATATGCATGGAAAACTTCTGGGTCGACAGCTTTAGTATTACAGGAGTGAGGGGAGGAAATGTAAAGACACTGAGTTTCAAATTTAAAGCTGATGCCGATGATAATAAAGCAATGCAGGTGCAGATTGATAAGGAGGTAAATGAGATAATCTCACTTGTTCCTGAAGGTGCGGATAACTACGAAAAAATACTCATAGTTCATGACGAGCTTGTAAAGAGAATACAATATGATGAAAGCACAAAGCTCGATCATAGCCATGACATATACGGGGCACTTGTCGATCATAAGGCTGTGTGTCAGGGTTATACCTATGCTATGATGTATATAGCAAAAAGAATAGGACTTCAATGTGAGGAACTGTCATCGGAAACTCATATATGGAATAAAATTCCCGATTTTGACAGCGGAGAATGCTACATTGATGTGACGTGGGATGATATTGATAGGGAGGATGCAGAGGGTAATCCATATGTGATACACGATAATTTCGGACTTTCAAAGGAGGAAATGGAAAAGCTTTCCGAGCATAGGCTGCTTGCAAATGAAAAGGATGTTGCCGAAAAGGATTCTGTGGGTGATAATTTCTTCAGAAAGAATGGCTGGTATGTTCCGAATGGCGATACAGCAGTATTGGAGCTTGCGGTGAAGGAGCAGCTTGAAAGCGGCAATAATGTTATAGAACTCCGCTTTGAGTGTGGAAATGATTACAGCAGTGCAAGTGATACAGTGAATGAAATGCTCAGGAGGATGGGATATACAGATGCATATATTTCGTGGCAGAATGATGATTTGCTGATATATACGGTGGGACTGAATCCGCCGATTGAAGATTGAACACAGCCGACCTTGTCGGATGTACATAAAGAAAGGAAATGATTTTTATGTCAGAAAAAATTTATACTAAGAATGCACCGGATGCGATAGGACCGTATTCACAGGCTGTCAAGGTAAACGGTATGGTTTATACTTCGGGACAGATAGCAATTAATCCGGCGACGGGAAATGTTGAGGAAACAACAATAGAGGGTCAGACAGAGCAGGTTATGAAAAATCTCAGGGCTGTACTTGAGGCTGCCGGGTCGTCACTCGAAAAGGCAGTAAAGACTGTGTGTTTCCTTGCCGATATGGATGATTTTGCAAAATTCAATGAAATATACGGAAATTATTTTACAGGAAAGCCGGCACGTTCATGTGTTGCTGTTAAAACCCTTCCAAAGAATGTGCTTTGTGAGGTTGAAGTTATCGCCGAATGTTAATTGGGCAGCGTATATTGAACAGGCGGATATGTATAATGCCGCCTGTGACAATATTTGCTGTATGCGGCTGCATTACTCATAAAGAAAATCAAATATCGACTGTGGCAGTATGCTGCCCGATTTATGCTTGGAGAAAAAATGAAATATTGTTATGAATGTGGAATGAAGCTTGTGCTGAAAGAGCTTGAGGGTGAGGGGATGATACCCTTTTGCGAGGGTTGCGGAGAATATCGTTTCCCGATTTTTTCGACAGCAGTAAGCATGATAGTCCTTAACCGTGATAAAACAAAAATATTACTTATACAGCAGTACGGTACTGATAATAATGTTCTTGTTGCAGGCTATGTTAATAAGGGCGAGGATGCAGAGACTGCCGTTGCAAGGGAAATTTCCGAGGAGCTTGGACTTGAGGCTGAGGAAATGGGATATTGCAGAAGTGAATATTTTCCGAAAACCAATACACTTATGCTGAATTTCAGGTGTATTGTAAATTCGGAATGTCTCGATAAAATAAACCGAGAGGAAATTGATAAGGCAGAATGGTTTACACTTGAAAAGGCAAGGGAGGTAATTATGCCGAACAGCCTTGCAAAGCGTTTTTTATGCAATTTTCTGGATAATCTTCTATAAACGGGATTATCCGATTATTTTTTATAA
>CANRAN010000098.1 GCA_947628595.1 uncultured Clostridia bacterium
CGTTGAGTTATTTACAAGAGAAGCATCCGTTACATTAAGCACCTGCGTAGAATATGAAGAGCTTCCTTCGCCATCGGTAACAGCTACACGAAATTCATACGTACCGGAACTTGTCGGCTTATACGAACAGGAGTTTGTTGAACCTTTGGCATTAATTATTGTGTATGCAGATGATCCGGGTTTTTTTACGGATATCTCATAAGAGTAGGGTAAAACACCACCTGTTGCAGAACCTACCACATTAACAGTATTTCCAAGAGTGATTGGAGATGGACTTACTTTAACAGTACTGTTTAGTGCCGAACTAACATTGATATCTACATTTCCCACTGTTGTTATACCTGAACTGTCATTTGCAGTAACCCTTACGGTATAACTCCCTACCTTTGAAGGCTTGAACGTAGCCTTGTTTGACGTACTCGCAGCTTGTAGGGTTGTGTATGCAGATGAACCTAATGTGGCATATTCAAATTTATACTTAATTGGAGCACTTCCGTTTGTGACAGTTGCGACTATTGAAGCACTCTCACCAAGTGTCATATTGGTTTTATCCGATTTTACAGTCAGAACAGAGGCACTCTCATTCTTTATAATATTGAATTTGACTGTAACACTCTGACCTATATATGCACCCATGCCCTTAACCTCGACCAAAGCCTGTCCGACATTTATGTTATTACTGTAAGTCAAAGTATAATGTGTTCCGGCTTGAAGCTCTGCACCGTTTGATGACTTAACCGTAACCTGTGGAGTGAGTGCCTTTCCGGTATAGATCTGATCCGGTATCGGGGATACAACAAGATCCCCCGCACTATTAGGAACGACCGTATATTCCGCTTTCGCACCAATTGAGGGTGCATACATAAAGTAAACTCCTATCGTCGCATAACCTTTTTTGAGAGTAAGTATCCTGTTTGGATTTGTTACCTTGATAACTGCCGAGTTTGTCGTTGTTATGTAGGTATCCCCTGTTACATATGCGGTATATTCCGTATCATTCTTATTTGAAACAAGGAATCTCACAGGCAAATCGCTGCCTACTTCTATATTACTGTTGGCTGCGGGACTCAATACCAGATTACTCAGATATTCGGTACTGCATTTTGTCGGCATATCCAACTTAACATTTGATTGTGTAAGTACAGAAGGATCAACCTCATTTGCAGCCTTGTACGAGGTAACTATCGTCATGTAATTAATGCTGTTCCTGCCCCCGATATAGCCCACTCCTATGGATTTTATCGATGATGACATTATAACGCTATTTTTTTCATTGACAACTGAGTTTCTGCTGATAATCTGACCATATGCAATTGAAATATACTGCACATTATACTTTCCTCCGATTATGCTTGTTCCGTCCAGATTACCATTTCCGATATGCACGGAAAGCTCCGCAGAATGTTTCATCGCAAGCTCCATAAGATCAGCATCCATAACAAGTTCTGAAAGATCGTTGCTCATACGCAGATCATTTATGTATCCCAGCCATTTTGCTGCCTCTTTATATTTTTTCGTAATTCCGGCAATATTGATATCGACTATTGAATCCTCCGCCTGTACTGTAAGAGGTGTAATGATAAAAACAGGCAAAATCATCAAAAAGATCAATACCGAACACAGGATACGTATTGATTTCTTTATAGCCATCACAGCCACATCCTTTTCAATTTATTTTATATATAAATTGTACTATAAAAAATAATACATTACAATAATTTTTCCATTTGCTCTATTTACAAAAAAAATTTTTCCATTTTATGCATTATGTCGTATAAATGCGGTTGCCGTTTCAAAATCACTTGGATATGTAAGCTTTATGTTCGTTTCCTCTCCGGCAATAATATGGACACTCTTACCATTCATATAAAAAAGCTTACAGGCATCAGTTATTTTCCGACGTTCCTCCTGTGTCACAGATACAAGCATTTTTTTAAATTCGCCAAGCCTGAACGTCTGCGGTGTCTGAACCTTGAACATTTTTTCTCTGAGAGGAAAATCCGACACAATTTTTCCATCCTCTGATAATATAATCGTATCGGTTGCAGGCAACGCCGCTGTACATATATCGCAATATTCCATTGCCGCTATACTGTCATCTATCATTCTGTGATTTATAAAGGGACGGACGGCATCATGTGTAAGCAATATTTCATCTTTCCCCGAATTCAGCCTATCCTCCGCATAGTTTATTATATTGGTTATAGTATCATTTCTGTCATATCCACCGTTTGTCAGATATACTCCCCCATTAAAATATTTTTTTATCAATTCGTCCATATAATCATACCAATCAGGATTTATTCCCACAATTATACTTCGGACATCCTTATGCGAAGCAAATCCCTTTATAGTACGTATTATCACAGGCTCTCCGCACAGATCCAAAAATTGTTTCGGCATATCTGTCCCCATTCTTGAACCGATACCTCCTGCAACTATTCCTGCAAGTGCCATTTTTATCTCCCCTTCTTACTTGATTTTAAATTCCCGATTAATATTATACCATTCGGTAATAAATATGTCTATTAATTAAGATAGGATAATTGACAAAATCCGAATTATGTTATATTCTATATGATGATAGAATGTGTGTTATTGTTTAGGGATATTCTGATATACGGATATCCGATCTGACGGATTGAATTGGTGGTGTAATAATGAAAACAAATAGAATATTTGCCGCACTTACTGCGGTAGTTATATGTACCTCCGGATGTATTGCCGGGTGTTCATCCTCTTCTGATAATGAACAAACATCAAAGACTTCTGTTACCGAAAGCTCTGTAACTTCCGAGCTGTCAGCCAACGAAAGTAGTGCTGATGATGAGGAAATCTCAGACGTACAATCAAAAAACGAATCCCCTCAAACCTCAGAGCAAAGTTCTGCACCCGCAAAAAGTAATATAACGCCCGCTGTTTGGCAGGCAACAGACAGTAGGGGAAACAGTGTTTACATGATGGGAACAATCCACGTAGCAGATAAGGACGCCCTTGTACTGCCGGATTATTTCGAGGCTGCCTATGCAAAATGTGATGCACTCGCAGTCGAATGTGATGTATCATCGGCGAATTTTGATTTGTCAATATATAGCAAGTATATGTACACAGACGGTACTACTATCAAGGATCATGTTCCGGAGGAACAATATAATGCTGCTGTCAGGACACTCACTGAAGCAGGAGTATATATGTCTGCCTTTGATTATATGAAGCCGTTTATGTGGAGTGAATATGTTGAGCTTGCAGCAGCAGGAGAGGCAGGTCTTTCTTCAAACTACGGCATTGATGTCAATATGATTAAACGTGCCAAAAGTGACGGTAAGGAACTGTTGGAGCTTGAATCCGTTGATTTTCAGCTTGAGTTGCTTGCAAATCTCTCCGATGATATACAGGCTATGCTGTTTGAAGAGATTGCTTATGACGGGGTTATGGAGGATTACAAAAAGCTACTTGCAGAAACCTATGCGGAATGGAAAAATGGTAATGATATTTCCGAGGCATCAGAAAGTCCGACTGAAAGCTCAGTAGACGAGGAAACCCTCAAATTGGCGGAAGAGTATAACAAAATTCTTATTGACGACAGAAATGTAGGAATGGAAGAAAAAATCAAATCATATATGGAGGACGGCAAAAAGGTTATGGTTCTCGCCGGTACAGCGCATTTTTACGGTGAAAAGGGAATTATAAGTCTTTTGGAAAATGACGGCTACACCATACGGAAGCTTACCCCGGAGGATGCCAAAGATTTTGTGGTATCGGAGCAGCCCTCTGAAATTGAAGAAGGCTCCGTTGAGCAATCCGCAGCAATTGAAACCGATCCCGGAATGCCGAGAGCGGCATAATTCTCGCTGCCTTGTCTGTGTTAGTAATGTACAAATATTTGTATAACGAATATTTAGGTACTTGTAGTCCCTTCTGATTTATGCTAAAATAAGTCAGGAGGGGCTTTATGAAAAGAAAAAAAACATTATCCGTATCCGCCGCATTGGTTGTTCTTGTTCTGGTTTGCCTTGGTATATTTTCATTTGGTATTTCAGATTATAATACAAAAAACAACAGCGAAGCTCATACAGAAAAAATTATAAGTCACTACATAGATGTGGGGCAGGGCGACAGCGAGTTTATTGAATTTCCTGACGGAAAGACAATGCTGATTGATGCAGGAACCAACAAATACGGAGAGACGGTGGTCGATTATGTAAAAAATCTCGGTTATTCGAAAATTGATTATCTTGTAGGCACACATCCCCATGCAGATCATATCGGAGGAATGGCAGATGTCGTCAATGCCTTTGAAATAGGCAACATTTATATGCCGAAAGTCGGCACCAATACAAAAACGTTTGAAAATCTCCTTGACACTATACAGTCCAAGGATATGATAATAAACACAGCCAAGGCAGGAATGAATATCGTGTCCTCGGATGAAAATGATTACAGTGCAGATATTCTTGCACCGATAAAGGATGAATATGATGATCTCAATAATTATTCGGTCGTTATAAAAATAACTTACGGTGACAGCAAATTTCTATATATGGGTGATGCCGAGAAAGAGATAGAAGATGAATTGATTGACAGCGGGGCTGATGTTAAAGCAGATGTCATAAAGGTAGGTCATCATGGCAGCAATACATCTTCGTCATCCGACTTTGTTAAGTCGGTCGGTGCGGATTATGCTGTATTTTCTGTCGGAAAGGATAACGATTACGGACATCCGCATTCTCAGACAGTAAAGCGCTGGAAAAACATTGGAGCCGAGATATACAGAACAGACGAACAGGGCACAATAATTATAAGCTCAAATGGAAGTGATATTACGGCAAGTGCCGCATGATGGAGGAAAGAAAAAAGTGAAAGTTATTATAGATCGTTTTGAAGGCAACTTTGCTGTTGTAGAGTCAGAAAGCGGCAGATTTTTCAGAATACCCGATATTCTGATACCGGACGGCAAGGAGGGTGATGTCGTTCTCATAACGGCAGGAAAGGTCTCGCAGTTCCTTGTTGCAAGTCTGAATGATGAGTATGTTTATGTTCTTACTCCCGACGGCAAATACTCTATGCCTAAGGCATTGAGTGACGGAGCAAAACCGGGCGACAGTCTTTGTGTTGAAGTTGATTCTGTTTTCACGGAATTAAGACAGGATAAAATTCACGGTCTTATGGGATTGCTTTTTAAGTAACAGATTTACCGGACAGCGAGGCTGTCCGGTTTTTCATAGTATGCAAAACCTCCGCCGTGCCTTTTCGGGGTGCGGCGGAGGCTGTTTTACATTAACACAAA
>CANRAN010000099.1 GCA_947628595.1 uncultured Clostridia bacterium
GTACCCTTGACATCCGCTGTCATTACAACAACATTTGTCGCAGTACCGCCGTTGCCCTCGTCATAGATATTAAGCTCGATCTTCTGTGCTGTTGGAGCCCATACACGGAAGAATGTGCTGTCGCTTGAATATGTAGCACCAAGGTCGTCGCCATCATATGTGTACTGTGACTCAAATTCCTCTGATGAGAAATAGTCAGGCATACCAACACTAACTGTGGTTTCGCCGTCACTGCCTATAAAGGTCAATGTGTACTCGCCGAAATAATCAATATCTGAGCCGAGTGTTAATACACAGGTCGTTCCTGACAGTTCCACATTCTGTACATCAATCCTCTCTCCACCGAGAGATTCGATTAAGAAATTATCTACTGTAAGATCCTCTGTGGGAGCCATCGTAAATTCAACTTTAACTGTTGCACGGTCAGTTGCCTTAGCTGATTTGACAGTAAGACCTGTAACTGCACCGCTCTTATCCGTTACAAAGTTCGAATCTTCGGACTTGTAATAAACCTCTACCGTACCTGAAATAACATCGCTGAGATCAATAAATAGATCCTGCTCAAGATCCTTAGCTGTCCAACCCGGCTTTCTTACTATAAAACCGAGTCTTGGAGCGGATTCCGTAAGGGTAAGGTGACAAACTACACCGTTTTCATCGGGGTTTGTTTTGTCAAACACATAAGCACCCTCATCGGTTTTTTCGCCCTCGGGAGAGACGCTGTCAGTCCATGACCATACGTCCCATTCATCGTATACTCCATCTTCACGCAGGTAATGGATATTGACCGTTATTTCCCCTGCCGCACCGACAACCATCGAGGGGACAATAAAGCAGCCTATGGCAAGCATTACCGACATAAAGGAGGCGAGAATACGTTTTGAAAGCTTTTTAACCTTCATAATATTATCTCCTTTTCGTTCCTTTCAGCCTTGGATTTGCCGGACAGAGAACTCGGCATAGCTGAAATATCATTCATATTATAGCATTTTTCAGCTTCAAAATAAATAAATATTTTATTCTTTATACGTGTCTCTATTAACAAAATTTTTTCGGATTCTTAGGTAGTTTTCAACAAGAGTCATACCTTTGTAAAAATAATACTCATATCATACATATCTATTGTCATTTTTTCATTTTCCGCTCTGAACCCAAGCTTTATTGTACCATACTCCTCGCTCTCAACAGTTATGCTATTCTTATCGGCAAAATATCTGCCCTCAAGCTTCATGCTTTCTTTGTCGGAAAGCTTACAATCAAGCCTGAGCAGATCATTGTCGAAGCTCAGCCTGCATTCCCCCAATTCGTTTTTACTGATCCATGAATATTTTACTATTTCCTCCGATGCATCTGTCGGAGGACAATCTGTGCATGATGAAAATATTATTATCAGAAAAACACATAACATTATGGCTGTCCTTCTACTGTTTCGCATATAAACACCCCCAATATTCATATTATGTACAGTATATATGTTATAGAATAAAAACAAAAAATCTACCGTTATATGTTAAATATTTGTCAAAATCATAGTTTTTGCAAGAATTTAAAATATGACTTGCATTTTATTGTCAAATATATTAGAATTAGTATTGTAATTTTAGTATTTTTGAATTTTTTTAAATCAAAATTTTGCAGGTATTATAGGAGGAATATTTATGCCGACATATTCATCAATGGACAAGGACTCTCTGAAGGAGGAATATAAAAAACTGAGCGAAGCCTATGCTGAATATAAAGCAAGAGGACTTTCGCTGAATATGGCAAGAGGTAAGCCGGGAAGCGAGCAGGTATCTCTTTCCAATGATATGCTGAGTGTTGTTACACCGGAAAGCAGTTTTAAAACAGAGGATAACCCCGATGTAAGAAATTATGGCGGACTCGACGGTATCATTGAGGCTAAAAGGCTTTTTGCCGAAATACTTGATGTCAGCCCCGAAAATATTTTTGTCGGAGGCAATTCAAGTCTTAATATGATGTTCGATACCATAGGCTGTCTTATGGAAAACGGTGCAGGCGGTCAACCTTGGAATAAGCAGGGTAGGATAAAATTCCTTTGCCCCGTTCCGGGCTATGACAGGCATTTCGGTGTCACAGAATATTACGGTATAGAAATGATAAATATTCCAATGAACGAAAACGGACCTGATATGGATATGGTTGAGGAGCTTGTACAGAACGATCCAACAGTCAAGGGTATATGGTGTATTCCGAAATATTCCAATCCGCAGGGCATAACCTATTCGGATGAAACCGTAAGACGTTTTGCCTCTCTCAAACCTGCTGCCAAGGATTTCAGAATTATGTGGGACAATGCCTATGTTATCCATGATATAAGCGATACCCCCGACAAGCTGCTTAATATATTTGACGAGCTTAAGAAAAACGGTAATGAGGATATGGTTTTTGAATTTGCTTCAACCTCAAAAATAACTTTCCCCGGTGCCGGTATTGCAGCGGTTGCCGCAAGCAAAAATAATCTTGCACTCCTCAATAAAAGATATACCTATCAGACAATAGGATATGACAAGATAAATATGCTGCGTCACGCTTTATATTTCAAAAATCTTGACGGAGTACTTGCTCATATGCAAAAGCATAAAAACATCTTGAAGCCTAAATTTGATCTTGTTGTTGATATGCTTGAAAAAGAGCTAAAGGAATACGGCATAATCTCATGGTTAAAGCCTAATGGAGGTTATTTTGTAAGTGTCGATGTATTCGAGGGTACAGCTGCAAGAGTTGTACAGCTCTGTAAGGATGTCGGTGTGATATTGACAAATGCCGGTGCAACATATCCATACGGAAAGGATCCCAAGAACAGCAACATACGTATTGCACCCACGTATCCTCCGATAGAAGAGCTTAAAACAGCCATGGAGGTATTCTGCCTCAGCACTAAGCTTGCTGCTGTTGAAAAACTTATTGGATAAAAAAATTGATCCCTGTGTTATCGATTTGATTTACACAGGGATCTTTTATTTTTTTATTGGTCTATAAATTTTTCTATCTCACTTTTTGAAATAAGACCGACAGATGCATCAATATTATCTCCGTTTTTGAACAGGATAAGGGTTGGTATGCTCATAACTCCAAATTTCTCCGCTATATCGGGATACTCGGAAATATTTACCTTCGCAAACCTGACCTGCGGATTTTCCTCCTCAACTGTTTCCAGTATCGGCGCAAGCATTTTGCAAGGCATACACCAGTCTGCCCAAAAATCTACAACAACGGGCTTTTCTGATGAAAATACCTCTTCATCAAAGGTTTTACTTGTAAGCTCTAATGCCATAGTAATCTCTCCTAACATAAATATATTTTTATCTGAAAAAAATTATTTATTCAATCAACCGGACATGATTATTTTTTATTTTTATTGGTATTCTTTTTTTCCGATTGCTTCTGCTTCTCTTCCTGCTCTATGATGTGCTTCATATTAACACGCTTATAGTTTATAAGTGCCTTTACAAACTGTGGATGCTTCTCTGTAAACTCGGGTTCCTTTTCGGGATGTGTTAATATATAATCCTCCTGCTGCTTAGCATAGATTCCCCCAATAGAAAGCGCAAAAAGTATTATATATGCCGTTATTGTCATAACCGCCCCAAATGCAATATTCGGATATACCAATCCAAATATATCCATAAGGCATAGCATCGCAACCATCATTCCGGATATGTTCTTGATGTGATGTATTTTGTCGAACAGTGTTATCAGTATTCCCACTACGGGTAAAACTGCAAGAAGATACATAAGAAGTACATTTACAACTATATTTCCTGCCCCGCTGACATCAGTTCCGCTGACACTCCCGCTTAGGATAAGCTGTAGGATTGAACGTGTAACCCTAACAGTAGAACATAGAACCCTCTGCGCCCTTATTATAGCATTGTTCAGATCATTGACACTTTTTTCGGTATAAAGGCTTCTATCTACATTCTTTGCCCTCTCAACAAGCTCAACAAGACTGCTTGCATCTACACCTGCTGCCACGTTATACCGCCAATCCATTCCCAACGTGGAAATTGATATCTCATCTTCCTCATCGGGAACATATTCCGGATTCTTTTCAAGACTATCAATAGCCTGTTGAAGCTCCTGTTCCGCATTGTCAACCTGTTCCTGTGTGGAGTATCGTGTATAAGCCCCGGACGGATCTGTTGTTACCTGAAAATTTTCGGTGATATAAAAAGTTGCAGACATGAAAGGTGAGGCAAGCATGAATATTATAACAAGATACAGAAACACCATAAAACCCCTAATTATCTGCGTTGGAGTTTTGTAAAGCTTAATTCTCTTATTGGGCGGCTTTACGAGCCTTACATTACCATTAGCCGCCGTTTTATCCACAATGTCCGGAAATTTCTGAGATTTATCCTCAGTTGTATTATCTCTATTTTTTCCCTTTTTACTCATCAATCAATTTCCCTTCATTTCCGGGTTACATCGTACCGAATTTTTCCTTATAATTATTGATAGCTTCCTTTATTATTTCAATGGCTTCGGCTTTTCCCCTCACCTCATCAACAACTGTTTCCTTATTCTCAAGGGCTTTATAAACCGAGAAAAAGTGCGTCATTTCATCAAATATATGAGCAGGTATTTCCGAAATATCGGTATATGAGTTATATGTAGGATCACCAAACGGAATTGCTATGATTTTATAATCATTTCTTCCGTTATCAAGCATTGTGATATACCCTATCGGATAGCACTGTACGAGCGTGAGCGGGTATATCTGCTCCGAACAAAGCACAAGAACATCAAGCGGGTCGAGATCATCGGCATATGTACGGGGTATGAAACCATAGTTAGCCGGATAATGTGTTGATGTATAAAGTATCCTGTCGAGCTTGAGGAGTCCGCTTTGCTTGTCAAGCTCATATTTTGTTTTGCTTCCCTTCGGTATTTCGATAACACACATAAAATTTTCCGGCGTTATTCTCGCCGAATCCATATCATGCCATATATTTTGCATAACCTTCTCCCCTTTTTTTAAGATAACCTAATTATAACATATATGTACATAAATTTCCATAGTTTTTGAAAAAAGAAACCGCCGCAAGAGGAAAAATTCTGCGGCAGTCAAATTTTCTTCGGAAAATTAAAAAAATCCAACCTGCAAAACGCTGACATCTTAATTTGAAATCATATCTGTATATCTCGGCAATATTTTTTCTTTCAGCTGAGTTTGGTGAATGCCAGTCTTTCATCATATTCACCCTCCTTAAAATCCAAACAGCTTAATATAATGTTTTTTTAAAATTCAATATAAAT
>CANRAN010000100.1 GCA_947628595.1 uncultured Clostridia bacterium
ACACGCTTAAGCCTGCCCATATCAAGCATTACCGTTGTTCCCGTATTTATCTCCGACTGCACTGTTATTTTTATACCTAAATTATCGCATATTCTCCTGCAAAGATAAAGTCCTATGCCGCTTGAATGTTTTTCGATTCTTCCTATATTTCCCGTGTATCCCTTTTCAAATATCCGGGGTAAATCTTCCGGTGCAATTCCCATACCGCTGTCCTCTATACAAAGTATCTTCGGCTCTTTCATATACATCCTTATCCCGCCCTGTCGGGTATATTTAAGTGCATTGGACAGAACCTGCTCAATAACAAACGAAAGCCATTTTTCATCCGTCACTGTTTTTTCACTTGTCGGAGTAAAATCAATGCTCAGATGTTTGTCGATAAATTCGGAGGCAAATTTTTTAATACATCTGCGGATTATATTATCAATCTCACATTCTCTGAAAACATAATCACTGCTATCGCTGTCAAGTCTGAGATATGTGAGTACCATTTCAACATACTGCTCTATTCTGAACAAATCGCCCGATATACATCGTGACAATTCACTGTCTTCGTTTTGCAATGTAAGTCGCATGGATGCAATAGGTGTCTTTATCTGGTGTACCCAAAGAGTGTAATATTCAATTACATCATTATACTTTTTATGAAATCCCGCTTCAAGCTCCCTGATTTCATTCTTGAGTTTTGATATGATTTCCGTGTACTGTTCTTCTTCTGTACTGCGTATTTTCGGAAACTCCTCAATTACAGCTTCTGTAAACATTTTTAAACTTTCAAGCTTTCTATATCTTTGCCTTGTACGGATAAAATCATGTATTACAACTATCAGCGTTATCAAAAAACATAATACAAAAGGATATATAACCGCATTAAGCGGAAAATGATACAGAGCAAAGACTGCAATAAATATAATGCAGAACAGCACATACAAAAGTATCAGTCTTTTATGATATTTCAGATATGAAAGAAAAAACTTCATACATCCTCCTGTTTTACAATATATCCCACACCGAATTTTGTCTGAATAAAGTCCTTGAGTCCTGCACCGTCAAGCTTTTTTCTCAAACGATTTACATTTACGGTCAAGGTATTGTCATCTATAAAACTTTCACTTTCCCAAAGTTTTACCATAAGCTTTTCACGACTTACAACCTTTCCCTTATTTTGCATAAGGCATAAAAGTATTCTGTACTCATTTTTTGTAAGGGGTATTTTTTCACCCCTGAAGCTTAGAGAATTATCCCCCGTATCAAGAATTGCACCCTTATGCTCTATTATAGGAGCAGCTGCGGCAAAATCATAAGTTCTTCTAAGAAGAGCCTGTATTTTCGCCATAAGCACACTATGGTCGAACGGTTTTGCTATAAAATCGTCCGCACCCATATTGACAGCCATAACAATATTCATATTATCTGAGGCAGACGATATAAATATTATCGGAACCGAGGATATTTTGCGTATTTCAGCACACCAATGATATCCGTTAAAAAATGGCAGTGATATATCCATAAGAACAATGTGCGGTTGAAAATGTGCAAAATCAGTAAGAATATCTCTGAAATTTTCCGCCGTTTGAACCTCAAAATCCCATAATTTTGCCTGCTCCCTAACAGCACAGGCAATCCCCATATCATCCTCAACTATCATGAGCCTATACACAACACAGCCTCCCATATTATCCAAAATAAAATTATAACCCGACCACAAGAAAATCATAAATTTTCGGTCGGGTTACAAAATATCATTCGTAATTACACTAATCAGCCCTCTGACTGATTCGCCATATAGGATTTCACTATATCAATGGTTCTTTGAACAGTATATTTTGACATACAATCTTCATTCATCTCGTATTTCAGCTTCTTTTCCTCTCCATCAAGATATTTTTCAAATTCATCATCTTTAATCTCATGGCGGATTGTATCAGATGTTACGGTTGTGTTTTCATATGTTCCGTCGATAAGCGCTTTTGCTTCCTCTGAAATAGAACCCTTATATATAAGATAGTGAACATCATCAAATGTCTTTACTGTTGCCTTTTTATCCCCAAGCTCCTTGAGTGCATTCTGCAAATCCTCAGACATATTGTCATTGCTGATAATAGTTGTTGCCTTGACAGCGGGGGAATTTTCTACCTCAAAATCTTTTTTATACTCGGTATCTATATCATCAGTTGTTTTTCCCTCATTAAGCTCCTTCGCATACTTAGCAAAATTTGATTTTACCTTATCCTTTGTTTCATCATCAACATCAACTTCATTATTATCATCATCAGTTGTCTTGAATGAATACTTGATATAATAATAGCTTGTATAATTATCAGTAAAATATTTACTTATTTCATCATCGGGTATTTCCTTAGTACCGTCCTTGCCGTATATAGAATCGAAAAGTTGTTCATAACGCAGATTGTATGTGCCGTAAATATCCGTAAAGGTATCTGCTGATATACCAAGCTCCTCATATATTCCCATATACCCTGAATCGAAGAATGACTGGTAATTTTCTTTCATCGTTTTGACCTCGTCACTGTCAACCTTAAGCTTGCTTGCGTTACAAAGCTTTTCAACTGTCAGATATTCTATGGCCTTTTCCTTTGCCTCGTCGTATATCCAATCAACAGCATTCTTTTTCTCAATTTTCTTGCTTGTGATATCCTCCTTTGTTATATCAAAGCTGCTGTCTGAATTTTCACTGAGCTTATCAATTGCATCATTAAGAGCGGCATATGTATAATATATCCATCCGCCGTTTGTAAAGGTTTTATCAGCCGTCTTAAAGCTCCATGACGTATCGGCACAACCAGACGCTGAAATCAGCATTGCCGCTGTACCGATAACGGCAACAGGTTTTAAAATATTCTTTATTTTCATTTTTGTTTCTTCCTTTCAACCAATCATAGGCACATACCGTTATTATACACCAATTTATCCGTAAAGTCCATAAAAATTTTAGCCTACGTGGAACTTTTTCCGAATATTACCTTAAATCCTTCATGGTTTTGTGTTTCCATAACCGTCATATACCTCAGCGGCTCATAACATTCTGAAATATTGACCTCAATACAGCCCCTGCACTTTCACCTGAATTCATTTTTACATTGATATGCGGCTTTACACCCATATCAAGATTTGCACGTCTGCCGAGCTTTCCGATTGCTTCCATAATATCAGCCGCACCCTCACAACGTATTTCGGGAAAATATATGCATATATTGCCACCATTTTCATGTATTGAGGAAACTCCCTTTTCGTGTGCCTTACTCCTGACAAGTGCGATATTTATAAGTCCTTCAACAGTTTTAGGTATATCTCCAAATCTGTCTATCATCTCGTCTATAACATCCCCAGCATCCTCATTTGTACGGATACCCGCTATTCTCCTGTACATTTCAAGACGATGATTCAAATTTTCAATATAATTTTCGGGTATATGTGCATCCTCCTGTATATCGATAACACAGTCATTCTCATCACTCTGCGTTTTTTCTCCCTTTGCCTCGCTGATAGCCTCTCCAAGGAGTTTCATATACATATCATAACCTACATCTGTCATATGTCCGTGTTGACTTGCTCCGAACATATCACCCGCCCCCCTTATTTCAAGGTCACGCATTGCTATTTTGAAGCCTGAGCCAAATTCGGTAAACTCTCTTATAGCCTCAAGTCTTTTCTGTGATATTTCACTAAGCTCCTTATTAGCCGGAAATGTAAAATATGCATATGCCCTTCTGCTTGAACGACCTACTCTTCCCCTGAGCTGATGCAACTGTGAAAGACCCATCCGATCCGCATTTTCAATTATAAGTGTATTTGCACTCGGTATATCCACCCCTGTTTCAATAATAGTAGTGCTTACAAGAACATTTATTTCCTGCTCAAGCATTTTCCTCCATACCTCTGAAAGCTCTGCCTCACTCATTTTTCCATGTCCGAATCCAACTTTTGCCTCCGGTATAGCCTTTGCTACATCATCAGCCTTTTGTTCTATTCCTTCTACACGGTTATACAGATAAAATACCTGTCCGCCCCTTCTCAACTCACGTCTTATTGCCTCATTAATAACTGCTTCATCATATTCAAGCACATAGGACTGAACAGGATGTCTATCCTGTGGTGCTTCCTCAAGTGCGGACATATCCCTGACTCCAGACATAGCCATATTGAGTGTTCTCGGTATAGGTGTAGCCGAAAGTGTTAATATATCCACCCCCTTATACAATGCCTTGAAATTTTCCTTTTGTTCAACGCCGAACCTCTGTTCCTCATCAATTATAACAAGTCCGAGATCGTAAAATTCTATTTCACTTCGTATGAGGCTGTGTGTACCGACAACCATATCAATATCCCCACGGTGGAGCCTTTTTATTATTTCTTCTCTTTGTGCCGCCGTTCTGAATCTTGAAAGTAATTCTATTCTTATGGGATAGCCCTCAAATCTTCTGAGTATCGTCTGATAATGCTGCCATGCAAGTATAGTTGTAGGAACAAGCATGGCACATTGTTTTCCGTCTGTTATGCATTTGAATGCCGCTCTGAGTGCAACCTCGGTCTTTCCGAATCCGACATCACCGCAAAGAAGCCTGTCCATCGGAACAGGTTTTTCCATATCCTCTTTTATTTCGGATATGCAGCGTTTCTGATCCTCTGTTTCCTCATACTCAAATTTTTGCTCAAAATCTCTTTGCCATTCGTTATCTCCCGAAAATGCAAAGCCCTTTGCTCTCATTCTTTCGGAATACATCTTAATCATCTTATCCGCAATATCCTTGACTGCCTTTCTTACCCTTGATTTTGATTTCTGCCACTCGTTTCCGCCGAGTCTGCTAAGCCTTATTGCGGAGTCCTCTTTCGGACCTATATATTTTGATATCATATCAAGTTGGGTTACAGGCACAAAAAGACTGTCACCCTTTGCATATTTTATTATAATATAATCCTTTATAACCCCATGATTTTCCTTTTTCTCTACTCCCTGAAAAAGTCCTATGCCATATGTACTGTGTACAACATAATCCCCCGGAGAAAGCTCGGAAAGGTTAAATAATGCACCCGTTTTCTTTTTCCTTCTGCTATCCTTATGTGAAGCGGTTGAAACTCTTGAATGTGTTATAAGTGTAAACTGTGCCGAGGGATATTCAAAGCTTGCGCTAAGACTACCCTCTGTGACATAAATACCCATTCCCTCAAGTTGTGCATCAGGCGATAAAAGGCGGACGCTTATATTTTTTGCAAGCAGATCATTATAGACATTTTCGGCATTCTTTTT
>CANRAN010000101.1 GCA_947628595.1 uncultured Clostridia bacterium
AGCTCGTTGATACTGTATGGGTTACCATACTTGAGCGAGAAGCCACCACCTCTATAGGTGGGGGAGTATGTCACATAGGGAAATTTATCAAAAATTTGCTGGAATGGGATATATTTTATGGCATATGGGGGAAAATTTCAAAGTTCGTTGTAAGAGTGGCATAATTGTGTTATAATACAATGTTGTGAAGTCCAATAATAGATATCATGCAAAAAGAGGGATACTTATGGCTAAAAGAGAAGATTTAAGAAATGTTGCAATTATCGCCCATGTTGACCATGGAAAGACTACCCTTGTGGATCAGCTCCTGCTTCAGAGTGGAATTTTCAGGAGTAATGAAACAGTTGCAGAAAGAGTAATGGATTCCAATGACCTTGAAAGGGAAAGAGGAATTACAATACTTTCCAAAAACACAGCGGTTATGTATAACGGAACAAAGATCAATATTGTTGATACTCCGGGTCATGCCGATTTCGGCGGAGAGGTTGAACGCATACTTATGATGGTTGACGGTGTTCTGCTTTTGGTGGATGCCTTTGAGGGTTGTATGCCGCAAACACGCTTTGTTCTTAAAAAAGCTCTTGGACTTGGTAAAAAGCCTCTTGTCGTTGTAAATAAAATAGATAGACCCGGAGCAAGACCGGCGGAGGTAGTTGATGAGGTACTCGACCTTTTCATAGAGCTTGGTGCAGATGATGACCAGCTTGAATTTCCTGTTGTATATGCTTCCGCAAGGGGCGGTTATGCTTCACTGTCGCCGGACGTAAGAGGGGAGAATATGAAACCGCTTTTTGAGAAGATTATAGAGGAGATACCCGCTCCGGAGGGCGAGCCTGACGGTCCATTACAGCTTCTGTTTTCAAATATAGATTATGATGATTATGTAGGAAGAATAGGCATAGGCAGAGTAGAGAGAGGAAGCTGCAGGACAGGACAGACGGTTATGCTTTGCCATAATGACGGGACGTGCAAAAATGCAAGGATAACAAAGCTTTATCAGTTTGAGGGACTCAAAAGGGTTGAGGCTGAAACAGCAAGGCTCGGAGATATAGTTGCAGTATCCGGTATTACGGATCTTAATATAGGGGAAACAGCCTGTGATCCTGAACACCCTGAGCCGCTCCCCTTTGTAAAGATAGATGAGCCGACTGTTTCCATGCTGTTTATGGTAAATAACAGCCCGTTTGCCGGAAAAGAGGGTAAGTATGTTACTTCAAGAAATATCAGGGAAAGACTTTTCAAGGAAGTTGAAACAAATGTTGCTATGAGAGTTGAGGAAACGGATTCTGCCGATACATTCAAGGTTTCGGGCAGAGGTGAGCTGCACCTTTCCATACTTATAGAGACAATGCGTCGTCAGGATTATGAATTTCAGGTATCCCGTCCGAAAGTAATTATGAAAGAAATTGATGGTGTTATGTGTGAGCCTATGGAGCTTCTTGCCATTGAAGTACCCGACAGCTATGTTGGTGCGGTCATGGAAAAGCTCGGTACAAGAAAGGCGGAGCTTATTAATATGATGCCGAAAGAATCGGGCACAACACAGATAGAATTTAGAATACCCTCAAGAGGACTTATGGGTTACCGTTCCGAGTTTCTGACGGACACGAACGGAAACGGTATAATGAATCATGTTTTTGACGGCTACGAGCCGTATAAGGGAGATATAGCTACACGTTCGCAAGGCTCGCTTATTGCACATGAAACGGGTCAGAGTACAGGATACGGTTTGTTTGCAGCACAGGAAAGAGGCAGACTGTTCATAGGTCCCGGTGTTGACGTATATGAGGGAATGATTGTAGGCTCCAACCCAAAGAATGAGGACATGGTTGTAAATGTATGTAAGAAAAAGCATATTACAAATACCCGTGCGGCAGGCTCCGATGATGCACTGAAGCTCACACCTCCGACAATACTCAGTCTTGAGCAATCACTCGAATTTATCGGTGATGACGAGCTTGTAGAGGTTACTCCGAAATCAATTCGTATGCGTAAGACTATACTTAACAAGGAACAGCGTATGAAAGCACAGAGTAAAATGAATTAAAACCGAATTGAATATGCCGTAAATAATTTACCCGACTGCAACATTACCATTTGGTATGTTACGGTCGGGTAAGCTTTATACAGATTATTATGAAATTGAAATTTTATTAAAAAGCGGTTCATACTTATCTTTTTCATTTTCCTTGAAATAGAGAACTGCCTCATTATAGCCCCTGTCGGTAATTACGGCTTTCATATAGCATAAGGATTTATTTCCCGAAGCGTCTGTTATAGTGGATTTGCAGATAATATTCTTTGAATCATTTACATACACCTCCGAATCGGGATAATTTGCGGAGATATAATCAACAAGGGATTGCCTGTCAATTCCCTCGTTTTTTATTGCCTCAATCTGCAAGGTTGCCGTACCGTCGGTATTTTGAAGATATATCCCGTCCGTTGGCGTATATTCACTGCAAAGCAGGGAAAAATCCTCGGGGAATATTGCGGAGACGCTGCCGCTCATGCTTGTGAATTTAAGGTAGCCTTTCCTATCCTCAATAACGTGTTCGGGAAGAGTGCTTTCCTCAATGCTTGATTGTGATATATTTATTTTACTGCTTTCCTCTGAGCTTTCTGCCGAGGACATGACAGATGTTGTTTCGGACAGGGGGCTGTCCTCGTTTTTTTCCTCAGAGCAACCGAAAATGCTTGCCGTGAATAGTAGTAATATGGCGGCTGCAATTAGCTTTTTCATAATTATGCCTCCCAAAATTCATCCATGCCGCTTAGAAGCCCTTTTATAGACTTTTTCGGCATTTCTCCTTTTACTGTCGTTTCTGCCGCGCATTTCTCTGTTTCTCCTGACGTAATTTTCTCTGCCGCCTCTCGGATTATTTTTCTGCCTTGACCTTTCCTCATACAGTATGGTTTTCACGGGCTTTCCGCAGACCTTTGCACCATACATTCTGTCAAGTAATTCATCAACCGATTCAGTGGGTATGGAAACGACCGAAAAATCATCATATATTTCAATTTTACCGATATCTCCGCCGCTTAAAATACCTTTTTCCGTTATACATCCTACAATATGGTTTGGGGCAACTCTGCTCGCCCTGCCGATGTTGAGCATAATTTTGCTGAAATCAGTAATTCTGCCTTTTGACTTACGCTTTCTGTCGGTTTCGATATCCTTAATTTTTATTTCCTTTTCGACAAAGCATTTCTGAAGTGCTGCCGCTGCAATATCAAACAGTGAATATCCTCCGGATAGCAGAGTATTTACCATATCCTTGTATCTGTCATGTATAGGTTCAACGAGTATCGAGGAAATATCGGAGATATTTTTTTCTGCGATATGATTATTAATATCTTCTCCTGTGGGAACGGGGATTTCTTCAATTTTTCCCCTCGTGTTACGGACGATATCCAAAAGAGAATATACTTGACGTCTGCCGCTGCAAAGGGTAATAGATGTACCCTCTTTGCCGACACGTCCGGTTCTGCCTATTCTGTGAACATAATATTCATTATTTTGCGGAATATCATAATTAAATACGTATTCCACATCATTTACATCAATTCCTCTTGCCGCAACATCTGTTGCTACAAGTATGGAAATTGAGCCGTTTCTGAATCTGTCCATAATTGCTGTCCGTTGTGATTGTTTAAGGTCACCGTGAAGTGCATCCGCATCAAATCCGCCCTGATTAAGGGCCACTGCAAGCTCCTCTGCCATTTTCTTCGTATTGCAGAATACTATGGACAGGGATGGAGAGTAATAATGCAGGAGAAGCCTTAGTGCATCTGTTTTTCTCCCCATAGGAACATCGACATAAAGCTGCTTTATGTTATCGAGAGCTATTTGACGATTGGCTGCCTCAATAACAACAGGGTCTTTCTGAAATTCCTGTGTTATTGACATGACGGACTGCGGCATTGTGGCGGAGAATAAAACCGTTTGTCTGTTATCGGGAGTTTCACGCAGGATAGTTTCCATATCCTCCTTGAATCCCATACTGAGCATTTCGTCTGCCTCGTCAAGGACTGCAAGTCTGATATTGTCAAGCTTAAGTGTCCTTCGTCTGATGTGATCCATTATTCTTCCCGGAGTACCGACAATAATATTTGCTCTTTTCAGCCTTGCAATCTGCTTATCCATAGGTGCGCCGCCGTATATTTCAACGGGACGGATACCCTCGCAGTATTTTGTCAGCTTTCGTATTTCTCCGCAGCATTGTATTGCAAGTTCTCTTGTCGGTAGCATAATTATAACAAGGGCTTTTGATTTATCTTCAATATCCTTGATCATTTCTATCGCAGGTATTGCAAATGCCATGGTTTTGCCTGTACCTGTCTGGGAGCGACCTATAACATCTGTCCCCGAACGTACCATAGGTATAGCCTTGGCCTGTATAGCAGTGGGGGCCTCAAAGCCGAGAGCATCAACCGCCCTCATTAGTTCCTCCGATAGACCAAGTTCTTCAAAGCTTACATTATTTTCCTGTGTCATATTTTTTCCTCAATCCTGATATCTTATTTAACCTACTTATTTTATCAAAGAAACAGCTGTTTGTCAAATTTCAAATGAATAATAAGCTTACTAATTGTGAATAGGAAGCGTTTTCACAAAATTAAGACAAAAAATGAATGAAATCTTTATTTTATAAACCACAACAGATATTATAATTTTAATCGGGAAGTACAAGATGTTGTTTTTTGTAAAAAGGTAGTTGTAAAATTATGCATAAAGTTAAGTATATCTAACCTATTTTTTTGTACGTTTTATACGAGAATATTTTTATGATGTTCTAAAGTGTTGACAAAAGCATGAAACCGCTATATATTTAAATAAAGTAATAATAAATATTAATTTTATCTGTGGATATTATAATAATATTCCGATGAAAATATGTTTAATTTAAGAGAGGGGATCTCAGCTAATGCTCAAGGAAAATATTGAAGCCTGGGACGGCTTTGAGGGAAGAATATGGAAAAAGGAAATCAATGTAAGGGATTTTATACAGAAAAACTATCGTCCTTATGACGGGGATGAATCCTTTCTTGAGGGACCGACCGAGGCTACGGATAAGCTTTGGGGAATAGTTCAGCAGCTTCAGAAAGAGGAAAGAGCAAAGGGCGGGGTTCTCGATATGGAAACAAAGGTTGTATCGGGACTCACAGCATACGGCGCAGGATATATAAGCGAGGAGGATAAGGATCTCGAAAAAATTGTCGGACTCCAGACAGATAAGCCGCTCAAGAGAGC
>CANRAN010000102.1 GCA_947628595.1 uncultured Clostridia bacterium
GACTGAAACAAGAACGGGAAGAATAAGCTCAACCGAACCTAATTTACAGAATATTCCCGTCAGGACTGAAAGGGGAAGGGAATTCAGAAAATTTTTTGTCGCATCCGATGGTTGTAAGCTCGCTGATGCCGATTATTCACAGATAGAACTGAGAGTGCTTGCACATATAGCAAATGATGAGCATATGATAGAGTCATTTAAAAATAATTGTGATATTCATACCTCAACGGCTGCCAAGGTGTTCGGACTGCCTGATGAAATGGTAACACCGCAGCTGAGAAGCCGTGCCAAGGCTGTCAATTTCGGTATAGTCTACGGAATTGGAGCTTTTTCGCTTTCCAAGGATATAGGGGTATCAAGAAAGGAAGCAGATAAATATATAAAGGATTATCTCAGGCTGTACAGCGGCATAGACAATTATATGAAAAACGTGGTTGGAAATGCTAAGAATGACGGCTATGTCACCACTATGTTTGGCAGAAGAAGATATCTTCCCGAGCTGGCTTCGTCCAATCATAATATGCGTGCTTTCGGGGAGAGGGTTGCGAGAAATATGCCTATACAGGGCAGCGCGGCGGATATAATAAAAATAGCCATGATAAGGGTATATGACAGGCTTAAAAAAGAGAATATGAAGTCAAAGCTTATACTTCAGGTTCACGATGAGCTTATAGTTGAAGCACCCGAGGATGAGGCAGAAAAAGCGGCTGAGCTTCTAAGTGAGGAAATGCAGAATGCCGTTAAACTTTCCGTTCCGCTGACGGCGGATGCAGGAATAGGAAATACGTGGTTTGAAGCAAAGGCTTAAATTAATTGGAGGGGTGCAAATATGCTGCACATATTATTTGTCTGTACAGGCAATACCTGCCGCAGTCCTATGGCGGAGGCTATATTTGCAAAAAAATCGGAGGAATACGGAATAAAAAGTATTATAAGCAGTGCGGGAATAGGCTTTGTGGGTGAAAGCGGGGTATCAGCCAATGCTGTAACGGTCTGTAATGAAGTAGGTATTGATATCAGCGGACATAAGCCGAGAATAATCAGGGAAAGAGATCTGGAAGTTGCGGATCTTTTTGTCGCCATGACCGAGGAACACGCCGAAACACTCAAGGCTATCGGAGTAGATGATAAAAGAATATATGTCCTTGGCAGCGGAATACCGGATCCGTATGGCTCAGACCTTGTAACATACAGAAGATGCCGCAGAGCAATAGAGGAAGCAACAGATGAGCTTTGTGAATATCTCAAGGGAAATTATCCCGGATGTGTCGGGGGAGTACCGAATGAATGAAATAAAACTGGTTCCGATGGATGAAGGGCATATTTCGGAGCTTGCAAGGCTTGAAAAAATATGTTTCTCTCAGCCGTGGTCGGAAAAAAGCCTCAGTGAGGAGCTTGAAAACAGGGTTGCACATTTTCTTGTTGCCGAGGTTGACGGAAGGGCTGTCGGATATATCGGTATTTTTGTGGTATATGAAAGCAGCGATATATCAAATATAGCAGTATTTCCCGAATACAGACGGCATGGTGTCGGAAAACTCCTGCTCAGGGGTGCCTGTGATGTAGCAAAAAGAAACGGTGCGGAGTCGATATCTCTTGAGGTACGTCCGTCGAATGAGGGTGCAATAGCATTATATAATTCCCTTGGCTTTGAGGAAATCGGGCTGAGAAAGAATTTTTACAGAAATCCAACAGAGGACGGTCTTATATTATCAAAAAAATTGATTTAAATATAAAACGGTGGAGAGAAATGAGAATTTTAGCAATAGAAAGCTCCTGCGATGAAACGGCGGCAGCTGTTATCGAGGACGGAAGAAAAATAATATCGTCAGTAATTGCAACTCAGGTTGATGAGCACAAGCTTTACGGGGGAGTTGTTCCCGAAATAGCATCAAGGCGGCATTGTGAATCAATAAACGGAGTTGTTTCCGAGGCTTTGGAGCGTGCAGAGATGAAACTGAATGAGCTTGATGCACTTGCGGTTACATATGCCCCGGGGCTTATAGGCGCACTCCTTGTAGGTGTGAATTTTGCAAAGGGCTTATCCCTGTCAACAGGTCTTCCGCTTATACCGGTGCACCATCTGCGTTCACATATTGCGGCTAACTATCTTGCACATCCTGAGCTTGAACCGCCTTTTTTATGCCTTGTTGTATCAGGTGGACATAGTCATATAGTTGAGGTTAAAAGCTACACCGAAATGAGGGTTATCGGAAGAACAAGGGACGATGCAGCAGGCGAGGCATTTGATAAGGCAGCAAGAACTATGGGTATGCCGTATCCGGGAGGAATTCATCTTGATAAAGCCGCTGAACTTGGAAATGAGGAAAGCTATAAGCTGCCCCGTCCAAAGGTAAGCGGATCTAAATATGATTTCAGCTTTTCGGGTCTTAAGACTGCTGTTATAAATCTGATACATAATGCAAAGCAAAAGGGTGAGGAGATCAATGTGAATGATTTATCTGCATCCTTCCGAAAGGCGGTTGTTGACAGTCTTACTGATAATTTTATCGGAGCGGCGGGAAATATGGGTTATGATAAGCTGGTTCTTGCCGGAGGTGTTTCCGCCAATTCTCTCTTAAGGAGGAGAGTGTGGGAGGAAACCGAAAAAAGAGGCTGGAGATGCTACTATCCTACACTTGAGCTTTGCGGGGATAACGGCGCTATGGTTGGCGCACAGGCATATTATGAATACAAGGCGGGAAGAATAGCTGATATGATGCTTAACGCTGCTGCAACAAAGAATATTGAGCTTGCTTTCAATGAGGTATGAGCCTGTGTTTTTTATATAAAAAATTTCCCCGTGGGGCTCGTTTTCGCCTAATCCCTCGGGGAATTATGATTTTTTAAAATTATATAACAGCAATTTTTACATTATATCAATGAGAAAAATATACACAAGGCTGCTTGACTAATCAAATTCAGACCGGAAAATGTCGGCTCAGGAGTCCATATACCTCCTGACAGCATAATTTTTACAGTCATTAACAAGATTTACTATATGGTTGACTATAACCTCCGGTGATTCCTTTATTCCCTTTGTTACCCATGCTACAACACTGCCGATAATTCCATAGGAAAAAAATTCGGCAATAAACATCTTGTCATTGGTTGCAATAAGCTTTTTGCCTGCTGCATCATCTATAATTTCCGCAAAAATTCTTGTGCTTACCGTATGTATATATTTTTGAAATTCCGAACTGTAGGATGTGCGTAGGGCATTTATATAAAATTTTGAATTGTTGCTTACTACTGTAAGCATTTTAATTAAATTGTTGCTCCAGTTGTCTACAGTAATATCGTTTATAAAAGGATATATTACTTCATTACAAAATATTTGATTAAGCAGATCATATTTATCCTGAAAATGGTAATAAAATGTCTGTCGGTTAATTCCGCAGACATTTGCTATATCTGATATTGTTATTTTTTCAAACGGCTTTTTTTGCATAAGTTCTTTAAAGCCGGTTGCAATAATTTTTTTAGTAATAGATGATTCAGACACGGCTGCCTCCATACTGTTTTTTTATTATATTAAAGTATATCATAATTATGTCATATTTGCAACAATCGCAATGAAAAAAGCGGATGTATGCCCATATGGAGTCGTATGCTTGACAATACCGCCAAATGTAATTATAATTATAGTTAAAAACAGGTAATGACGGAGGTCTATTATGACAGTATTGGTAACAGGCGGAGCAGGATATATAGGAAGTCATACGTGTGTTGAGCTTCTCAGCGGCGGCTATGATGTAGTTGTTGTTGATAATTATTATAACAGTGTTCCGGCAGTTCTTGACAGGGTGGAAAAAATTACCGGAAAGACACTTGTAAGATATGACTGTGATATACGTGACAGAGAGGGGCTTGAAAAGGTATTTTCCGAAAATAAAATTGATGCGGTTATACATTTTGCGGGTCTGAAGGCGGTCGGTGAATCCACAAAACTTCCGCTTCTCTATTATGAAAATAATATTTCGGGAAGTGTTGTGCTTTTTGAGGTAATGGAGAAATATGACTGCAAAAAGATAGTATTCAGCTCATCGGCAACGGTCTACGGAAATAACCCCATTCCCTATAAAGAAGATATGATAACAGGTGATGTAAGCAGTCCGTACGGAAGAACAAAGCATTTTATTGAGCAAATATTAGGTGATGTATATAAAGCGGATAACAGCTGGAGCATATCGCTTTTGAGATATTTTAACCCTATAGGAGCACATGAGAGCGGTCTTATAGGTGAAGATCCTAATGGTATACCGAATAACCTTATGCCGTATATTTCAAGGGTGGCAATAGGAAAGCTTCCGCAGCTTACAGTATTCGGCGGTGATTATGACACAAAGGACGGAACCTGTATAAGGGATTATATACACGTTGTTGATCTTGCAAAGGCACACCTTTGTGCTGTTGCAAAAATACTTGATACTACCGGAATAGAGGCATATAATATCGGGAACGGTGTGGGATACAGTGTACTTGACATAATAAGGGCGTTTGAGAAAGCGAGCGGAAAGAAGCTTAATTATGTTATCGGCGACAGGCGTGAGGGTGATCTGCCGGCATTCTATGCAGATGCAACAAAGGCTAATAAAGAGCTTAACTGGCACGCAGAATATGATATAGAGAAAATGTGTGCCGATTCATGGAATTTCCAGAAAAATAATCCTGACGGTATTAAATAGTCGGGATAAATACTGAGCCGCAAGAGGGGAAGGAAAATGAAAAGAACAATATTTGCAGTATGCTGTGCTGCTCTTGTGATTGCGTTTTGCGGATGTGGTGCCGACAAAGGCGATAATACCGAGGAAAGCAGCGACAGAGTTTCTGTGATTGTTGATGATGATAATCTTATATATCAAATTGACGGTACTCAGGAATTTTCCGAGGTAGGCGGTAAGGTTGTCGAAAGGACAGCGGATGAACCTGAGGTATCTGCACCGGATGGAAGCATAACACTTGAGCAGGCAAAAAAGATAGTGGATTCATGTGCTTTTGAGCAGTTTTATTTGCCATCGGAAATTACAAAATATCAAAAGTATTATTATGGTACTGTAAAGCTGAATAATAAGGACTATTATTCCATGTGCTTATATTTGGAAAAAAATTCCGTGAGAATGTATGTAGGAACGGATTTCTATGTATCCTGTGACGGCGGTGAGGTTTTACGC
>CANRAN010000103.1 GCA_947628595.1 uncultured Clostridia bacterium
CAAAATACTAAGCGAAATACCTGTCAGGTTATTAACCATAATTCCTATACCTACAACACCACCATCAAGTATTGTACACGGCACAAGAAATTCCTCAATGGCAAATGCTGCAATAATTGCACCTAAGGCTATTCCCAAAAAATCTCCTATCACCCTAAAATTTACCTTATCCCTCATCAAATTCCCTCCTATGACATTGACAAACATAAAACACAACAAAATAAGGACAGTTCTCATGAATCCTATGAAACCGTCCTTGCTTTCTATTCTATTTTAACATAATTTCCGATTATGTGTCAACCTCACAAAATAAATACTTCCCCTGCTCGGCGATACAAAAATTAACAAACTCAATGTTCAGACAATTCAAAAATGGAAACAATCTATAAACGGAGGTAATTACAAAATACGCACTAAGCAAAATTTTTATAAGGTGTTCAGAGCATTATTAAATTTTGGTGTTAAAATGGAATATATTTCTACTAATCCTCTGCTGCGTGCAGGAAATTTTAAATTCCCTGCCGAATTGCATAAAGAAATGCAATATTATACCACTGATGAATTTAAAAAATTTATCTCCGCAGCCTGCGAAACAGCGGAACACTCAGGTACTCTCCTCGCTTGGAATTTATACATATTCTTTTACATTGCATTTTTTATGGGGATGCCTAAAGGGGAAATCAATGCTCTGACTTGGAATGATATTATTAATAATGAAATTCATATTACAAGGAGTGTTAAACAAAAATTAAAAGGTGAGGACAGAATTACCCCGCCGAAGAATAAATCCTCTATCCGAAACATTGGCATACCAGAGCCGCTTAAGATAGTGCTTGACGAACATTATAATCGGTGCAAAACCATGCAAGGATTTAATGATGATTATTATGTTTGCGGAGGAATAAGACCTCTCAGAGATACAGTTATTGAAAATGCAAACATAAAATATGCCTCACGGGCTGATATTAAACATATTCGCATACATGATTTCCGGCACTCTCACGCCTCATATTTAGCAAACAACGGTATTAATATAATGGAGATCGCCCGTCGTCTTGGTCACTCTGATATAAAAACAACACTTCAAACTTACTCGCACTTATATCCCAGAGAGAGTGAAAGAGCCTTAAGTGTCCTCAATTCTATAACCATATAAATAAAGGCAAAATCCCCGAATTACCGATTTAAAAACCGATAATTCGGGGATTTTTCGGGGATATAATTTTAAAATCCGCTCAACAAGCGGATTTTTAATAGTATGGTGGAGGCGAGGAGAATCGAACTCCTGTCCGAAAAGCACTCACAAAGGCTTTCTTCGAGCACAGTTTGTCATTTAGGCTTCCCCCGATGTACCGCCGACAAACAGGCTATACACTTCGGTAGACTCTGAGTCATGACGAAAGCCGAGCCACTCTTCCGTTCACGTTCACCACTAATCGACGCCTATACCCGACCGTGGTACTTCGGGCATAAACGCTTGCTTAATTAAGCAGCAAGAGCAACAGTTTTATTGTTGTCGTTTATTATTTAAGCTTACGGATTTTATGGTGGTTCCGTAAAGCCACCGCTCGCTTACCTATGCTCACACTCCCCGTCGAAACCGTTACGCCCCCGTATATAAATACGACAACATACAGTCGGGATATGAACATCCTCATCTGTTTCTTTCTTTTATTGCTCTTTCGATATCACGCTTGGCAGTCCTTTCAGCCATATCATTACGCTTATCATAAAGCTTTTTGCCCTTACACAAGCCAAGCCTGAGCTTTACTCTTGAGCCCTTGAAATACAGTGCAAGCGGGATAAGTGAATATCCCTCCTGTTTCACCATTCCGAAAAGCTTAAGAATTTCATTTTTATGCATAAGCAGGCGGCGTACACGCATCGGATCACAGTTGAATATATTCCCCTGCTCATAATGACCTATGTGCATACCCTTGACCCACAGTTCCCCGTCATCCACAGTACACCATGAATCCTTAAGATTGACCTTTCCCTGACGGAGGGATTTAACCTCCGTTCCGCAAAGCTCTATCCCTGCTTCATAGCTCTCAATGACGAAATAATCGTGCAAAGCCTTGGAATTTTTAGCTATTGAGTTATTGCCCTTTTCTTTCGCCATGAAAGCTCACCTCCTTAAAGCTCTACTCTTCCGTGCAATGATCTTGAAAGTGTTACCTCATCTGCATATTGAAGATCTGCACCCACAGGTATTCCGTACGCAAGCCTTGATACCTTTATGCCGAGAGGTTTTATAAGCTTACTGAGATACACGGCAGTGGCTTCACCCTCAACAGTTCCATCCATTGCCATTATAACCTCTTTCACCTCATCATTGTTGAGCCTCTGCATAAGCTCTTTTGTATGGATCATATCCGGTGTACTCCCGTTAAGCGGAGACAGCAGTCCATGGAGTACATGATAGGTAGCATTAAACTCCCTTGTTCTTTCAAATGCCATAACATTTCTCGGATCCTGAACAACGCATATAACAGACCTGTCACGCTTATCGTCCGAGCAAATCGAGCAAATTTCCTTGTCTGTCAGATTACAGCATATCTTGCAATAATGTATTTTCTTATGTGCTTCAACTATTGCATTGGAAAACTTCTCTGCCTCTGCTTCGCTCATTGACAAAACGTAATAAGCAAGCCTCATTGCTGTCTTATGTCCTATTCCGGGCAGACGTTCAAATTGCTCAACAAGCCTGTCGAGCGGTGCGACCACATATTCTGACATAATTAAAACAGTCCCGGAACATTAAGACCGCCTGATATTCTGTCCATTGTATCGGATTTCTCGTCACGGGCCTTGCGTATAGCTTCATTCACTGCCGCCATTATAAGCTCAGACAGTGTCTCTGTATCTTCCGGATCAACAACCTCTTTATCCATTTCAATAGATGTAACCTCAAGGCTTCCCTTTACAACAGCCTTAACAACTCCGCCGCCTGCTGCTGCGGAATATTCCTTCTCATCAAGCTCTCTGCTTGCAGCATCCATTTCCTCCTGCATTTTTTGAGCCTGCCTTGCTATCTGTTGAATATTTGTATTTCCTCCGTTACTGTAACCCTTAGGTAATCTTGCTTTCATTTAAATTTCCCCCTGTTTGACATTATTTTTTATTATTATCATCAACGAGTAGCCCCGCAGATTTTAAATCATTTTTAAGCTGTGAGAGTGCATCATCCGTTTTTTCCTCATCAGGATAAGAATATCTTCCGAGCCTGTAATCAACGCCTGTCACGCTCTTTATTATATCCCTCATTCTTGAGCGAAGCGTTTTGTTATTCCTCAGTAGGTCAAAGCATATTGAATTTGATGAATCGACAAGCACATACTTTTCGGAAATATATGCTGTACTTCCATCAAAGCTTGCGGCAACCGTTCTGGAATATTTTCTCATTTCCTCAATAACTTCGGGCCACTCGGTCATAGGTACAGCCTTTTCTCTCAACCTTTCCATTTCCTCATTGGTTGGTCGCTTAGGCTTCGGTTCCGGTACAAGATCCGGTCGTCTGCTTTCATCAACAGTCGTATGTGTTCCAAGACTCATAATTGCCTTTTCCATATTGGCAACTCTGCTTTCAATTTCCGGGCTTATTGACTGCTTCAAGGATGGTGTACATAACCGCACGGTTGTCATTTCCATTTCTATACGCCTGTTTGCTCCCCTGAGCATTTTTTCCTTTGAAGATTGAAGCTCACCTATTGCATCAACCACTTCTTCAAGCGGCATAGCCATAGCCTGCTCATAAGCCCTGCCATAATCCTCATCGGACATTACCATTATATCCCTCGGCTGCTTTACAGTCTTTATAAGCATAAGCTCACGGAAATGTGACGTCAGCTCATCACACAATCTCGCCATATCCTTTGAATCCCGGTACAATCTGTCTATTATCTCAATAGCTGTTGCACCGTCCTTTGTCCTTATTGCATCGGTTATATCAAAAAGATGGCTTTTATCCGCAAGTCCAGCTGTCTGTCTTACTATTTCCTCTGTTATATGCTCACCTTTACTTACACATTGGTCAAGCAGTGAAAGAGCATCCCTCATTGCACCGTCGGCAAGTCCTGCTACAAGCAGTGCCGCATTATCATCAATTGTAACGTTCTCACTTTTGCAAACTGTTTTAAGCCTTTGTGCAATATCTTTCGGTGCTATCCTGTGAAAATCAAATCTCTGGCATCTTGACAGTATTGTTGCCGGAAGCTTATGAACCTCTGTCGTTGCCAATATAAATATTACGTGTGGCGGCGGTTCTTCAAGTGTTTTGAGAAGTGCATTAAATGCCCCCATAGAAAGCATATGCACTTCATCTATTATATATACCCTGTATTTTGCAACAGCAGGTGTAAAAACCGCCTCCTCACGGAGCATTCTTATATCGTCAACACCGTTATTACTTGCCGCATCTATCTCAACAACGTCAAGTATAGTTCCGTCATCTATTCCTTTACATATTTCACATTCTCCGCATGGATCTCCGTCAATCGGATTAAGACAATTCACAGCTTTTGATAATATTTTTGAGCAAGTAGTTTTTCCTGTTCCTCTGGAACCTGTAAAAAGGTATGCATGAGCAAGACGATTGCTTTTAAGCTCATTTTTCAATGTATCGGTGACCTGCGGTTGACCTATCACATCCGCAAAAAACCTCGGACGATATTTTCTGTACAACACACGATACACCACTGTCACCCTCCCATCCGGATATATGTTACGTCAAAAAAACAAGACAGCCCGTAATAACGGCGTCACACACTCAAAGACACGGACGAACAGACTAACTGCATCGCACAAAGACGGACGCTTAATGCTGCTCGGTTCCCCGCCTGACATGGTTCACGTTGCTCTGTCGCACAGCGCCTGCCCGTTCGCATCTTTGAAGGCATGATTCTGTCTTGCTTTATCTGCCGCTTTTTCAGCAACAAAGTTATTATACTATATCTGTTGCAAAAAATCAATATCTTTTTTCAAAATAAATATAAATTCCTTCATTAATTTGTCTTATTATATAGATTGTTACTAAATTTTTATTTTTGAGAAAATAACTGTAATTTTAGGTTATGTAATGTGATATAATTTATGTA
>CANRAN010000104.1 GCA_947628595.1 uncultured Clostridia bacterium
ATATTCGACGGAAGTGAGCCGCTCTATATATTTTTTACGGAAAGCAGAAGATTATGGAAAACACCTGCTTCTATGAGAGTTGATGCTAATGAGGTAATGCTCAGAGAACTGAAAAGGAGAATAGGAGAGGAAAATGTGAGCCTTGTAAAATAATAATTGTATATTGAAGGGGGATAGTATAATTGTATCGAAATATTATATCATTGGCGCAATATATACTAAAGTGAGTTTAATTAAATTCTTAAAATGAAATATATGAAATTCCATTTTTGAATTTTAATAAGAATAATATATCAAGGGCTGTGAGAAATCGGTTTTTAAATACCTTTTCCTCACAGCCCTTGAATTTACAGGTCCTTGAATTTACAGGTTAGTATAACCCATAAGACTTTCGTCCACTTCCCTTGCAGCGTCCCTGCCTTCTCTTATAGCCCGTACCACAAGTGATTGTCCGAGGTGCATATCGCCGCAAACAAATACTTTTTCAGCATTTGTCTTATGACTTCCCTCGGGTGCGGAAACATTTCCACGTGCATTTTTGTCAACACCGAAGGCCGCTGTTACGTAATTCTGCGCTCCGACAAAACCGGCAGCGATAAGTACAAGCTCGGCCTCAACTGTGTACTCTGATCCCTCAATTTCCTTCATCACGGTTCTTCCGCTTGTCGGATCCTTTTCAGGCTTGAGCTTAACAAGAACAGCACCTGTAAGCTTTCCGTCCTTATCGGATAAAAATTCCTTAACTGTGGTCTGATAAACTCTCGGATCCTTTCCGAATACACCGATTGCCTCCTCCTGACCGTAATCAGTCTTGCATACTCTCGGATATTCCGGCCACGGATTATTTTCCGCCCTTTCATCGGGGAGCTTGGGCATCATTTCAAGCTGGAGTATGCTGCTTGCACCATGACGTACACAGGTACCCACACAGTCATTTCCCGTATCACCACCGCCTATGACAATCACGTTCTTTCCCTTTGCGGAAATATATGTTCCGTCCGCAAGGTCACTGTCAAGAAGTGATTTTGTCGTCGATGTGAGAAAATCAACAGCAAAATATATTCCCTTTGCCTCTCGTCCCTTAACCTTGATATCTCTCGGCTCAGATGCACCGCAGGCAAGAATTACCCTGTCAAATTCTTCGAGCAAATCCTTTACCTTGACATTTTTTCCGATATCGGAATTTGTCTTGAATACAATTCCCTCAGCCTTCATTATATCTATACGTCTGTCTATTATATGTTTTTCAAGCTTCATATTCGGGATCCCGTACATAAGTAGTCCGCCGACTCTGTCCGAGCGTTCAAATACTGTCACGCTATGACCTCTTTTATTCAGCTGATCAGCGGCTGCGAGACCGGAAGGACCGGAACCGATAACAGCAATTTTCTTGCCGGTTCTTACCTTGGGCGGATTCGGAGCTGCATAGCCCTCGGAATATGCTCTTTCAGATATGCTGTATTCGTTTGATCTCACGGTAACGGCATCACCGTTAGCACCGCAGGTACAAGCCTTTTCGCAGAGTGCCGGACATACCCTCGAAGTGAACTCAGGAAAATTATTGGTTTTTCTGAGCCTCTGATATGCCTGTTCCCAGCATCCCTTGTATACAAGGTCATTCCATTCCGGTATAAGATTGTTAAGTGGACAACCTGTCATCATTCCGCAAAGCATCACTCCCGACTGACAGAAAGGCACACCGCACTCCATGCATCGTGCAGCTTGCTGCTGCTGCTGTTCGGAACTGAGGGGAGTGTGAAATTCATTATAATTCTTTATACGCTCTTTAACGGAATTAGCCTCAAAATCCGCTCTTTTATATTCCATAAATCCTGTTGGTTTTCCCATTCTGATCCCCTCCTTATTTATGCTTTACTATTTCATAGAAAGCTTCAATTTGCGCCTGTTCGGGAGAAAGTCCCTTTTCCTCAAATGAAGCAATTGCAGACATCATTTTCTTATAGTCATGCGGTATAATTTTCTTGAATTTAGGAATATAATCCTCAAAATTATCAAGAACCTGCTTACCTTTCTTTGAACCTGTTGCAGCAACGTGCTCCTCAATAGCCGCCCTGAGTTCGATTATATCATACTTCTCGCTTAACTCAGTAAATTCAACCATTTCTTTATTGAGTCTTGTATAGAGATCCCTGTCCTCGTCAAGCACGAAAGCAACACCGCCTGACATACCAGCTGCAAAGTTTTTGCCCGTCTTTCCGAGTACAACTACCTTACCGCCTGTCATATATTCACAACCATGATCTCCTACACCCTCAACAACGGCAAGTGCACCCGAATTTCTTACGCAGAAACGCTCACCGGCAACACCATTTATGAACGCCTTACCGCTTGTTGCACCGTATAGTGCAACATTACCTATGATGATGTTTTCGCTTGCATCAAATTTACTTTCCTTTGGCGGATATACTATAAGCTTTCCGCCCGAAAGACCCTTGCCGAAATAGTCGTTTGAATCACCGATAAGCTCAAGCGTCAATCCCTTTGGTATGAATGCACCGAAGCTCTGACCGCCCGATCCGTTACATATTACTGTATAGGTATCATCGTCAAGGTCGGCACCATATAGCTTAGTTATCTCCGATCCGAACATCGTACCGAAGGAACGGTCAGTATTCTTAACGTCTACGTTTATGGTTTTCTTCTGCTTTTTCCTGAGAGCGGGGAAAAGCTGTTTCATAAGAACCTTTTCATCAAGCGTTTTCTCAAGCCCGAAGCTATAAGGCTTTTTATTATTATAGTCAATCTTTTCACCGGAAAAGTCGGAATTAAGGATATTGTCGAGATCTACATAAGCTGCACGACCTTTTATATTATCCTTTCTCTTGAGAAGATCCACTCTTCCAACAAGCTCGTCAAGGGTTCTTACGCCGAGCTTAGACATATATTCCCTCAACTCCTGTGCAATAAACATCATGAAGTTTATTACATATTCGGGCTTACCGGGGAATTTTGCCCTCAGCTCAGGATTCTGTGTAGCAACTCCGAACGGACAGGTATCAAGATTACATACCCTCATCATTGCACAGCCGAGAGAGATAAGCGGAGCGGTAGCAAATCCAAATTCCTCTGCACCGAGCATTGCCGCAATAGCAACATCACGCCCTGTCATAAGCTTACCGTCTGTTTCTATTACAACCTTATTTCTAAGTCCGTTCTGAATAAGCGTCTGGTGTGCCTCGGCAACACCAAGCTCCCACGGAAGCCCTGCATTATATATTGAATTTCTCGGGGCTGCACCTGTACCGCCGTCCGCACCAGAAATAAGAATACATTCAGCTCCCGCCTTTGCAACACCTGCTGCTACCGTACCGACACCACATTCCGAAACAAGCTTTACCGATATTCTTGCATCCTTGTTGGCATTCTTAAGGTCATAAATAAGCTGTGCAAGATCCTCTATTGAATATATATCATGGTGCGGTGGGGGGGAAATAAGGGATACACCGGGGGTTGAATGCCTTGTCTTTGCAATCCATGGATATACCTTTGCACCCGGAAGATGTCCGCCCTCGCCCGGCTTTGCACCTTGAGCCATTTTTATCTGTATTTCTCTTGCCGAATTGAGGTACATGGATGTTACACCGAAACGTCCCGAAGCAACCTGCTTAATTGCCGAGCAGCGATCCTCATTTGTTCCCTTTGTTGCGATTCTCTCCGGACTTTCGCCGCCCTCTCCGGAATTTGATTTACCATGAAGTTTGTTCATTGCTATTGCAAGGGCCTCATGTGCCTCCTGTGAAATGGAACCATAGGACATAGCACCTGTCTTGAAACGCTTTACTATACTTTCAGCACTTTCAACCTCATCAATCGGAACAGGCTTTTCAGCATACCTGAAGTCCATAAGACCTCTTACATTTACAGGGTCAAGCTGCTCAGAAATAAGCCTTGTGTATTCCTTGAAGGTTGCATAATCTCCTGTGCGTGTAGCCTTCTGAAGAAGATATATCGACATAGGATTATACAGATGTTCCTCCTTGCCGCTTCTGAACTTATGGCTTCCCCTTGCTTCAAGTTGATTATCCGTACCAAGTCCGAGAGGATCAAAAGCAGCCGTATGGAGCTTATCAACATAGTCCTCGATATCCTTTATAGTTATACCGCCAATTCTGCTTACTGTCCCAGTAAAGTATTTATCAATAACATCCGCACTAAGACCGATTGCCTCGAATATCTGTGAGCCCTGATATGATCTTATTGTAGATATACCCATTTTTGAAGCTATTTTTATAATACCATGAAGGATAGCGTTATTATAGTCATTAACAGCAGCATAATAGTCCTTATCAAGAAGATCGTCATTTATCAGTTGATGTATAGTTTCTTGTGCAAGATAAGGATTGATTGCAGAAGCACCGTAACCAAGAAGTGTTGCAAAATGGTGTACCTCCCTCGGCTCACCGCTCTCAAGAACAATAGCGAGCGATGTTCTTCTCTTTGTAACAACGAGATGTTGGTGAAGAGCAGATACAGCAAGCAAGGAGGGTATAGCAAGGTGGTTTTCATCTACACCCTTATCAGAAAGTATAAGTATATTTGCCCCGTCATTATAAGCCTTATCCGCTTCTATAAACAATCTGTTGATCGCCTTTGAAAGTCTTGTGTTCTTATAGTAAAGTATCGGAATAACGGCGGATTTAAAGCCGGGCTTTTGCAGGCTTTTTATCTTGAGTATATCAGTCGAAGTGAGAATAGGATTTTGTATTTTCATAACACGACAGTTATCGGGTTTTTCCTCAAGTATATCACCGGATCTGCCTATAAATACATTACTTGCTGTTACAATTTCCTCACGTATTGCATCAATCGGAGGATTTGTAACCTGTGCAAAGAGCTGCTTAAAGTAGTTGAAAAGCGGCTGCGGCTGATCCGAAAGAACAGCAAGCGGACTGTCCGCACCCATCGCACATATTGCCTCGGATGCATTTCTTGCCATGGGGAGAATAGTTGTCATAACCTCCTCATAGGTATAGCCGAATGCCTTTTGCAGACGTTTTCTGTCCTCGCTGTTATGCTCTTCAACTTTTACGTTAGGTATTTTAAGGTCCTTAAGACGGACAAGATT